>NZ_JBQGUZ010000070.1:0-576 GCF_052078135.1 Acinetobacter lwoffii | reverse complement strand
ACGCAGTGGTTCTGAATCATAGCCTTTATCTGCACATACCACTTTTGTCTCTTTTAAATCTAATGTTGATATTAAATCAGGTGCAACTTTAACATCATGTGTGGTTCCATCGGTAATCATGAAATCAATAGGATTGCCATGTGCATCAACAATCAAATGTATTTTTGAGGAGTTTCCTCCTACACTTTTAGAAATAGATTGATTCGCTATACCGGCAGAATGTTGATGAGCACGTACATGAGAGCCATCAATAAAAATCCACTCCATATCGGGGCATGAGGCTAGTAATTTGAATAATCTAAGTAACTTACCGCTGCTTGACCAACGATTAAAACGTTTGAAAATAGAGTTTGAATGACCAAAACAAGAAGGAATATCTCGCCACGGACAGCCTGTTCTAATTCTATAGAGAATAGCTTCAATAAAATTGCGTAAATTTGAGTTGTGGTGAATGGATAAATTACGCAGAATAACTTTCAACTTTTGCCAGTGTTGATCTGTCAGCATGGTACGAGGCATAGCGAATAGTAAAATTGGGTTTGGCGATTTGATTTTACTACTTCGCTATTTTTTTAA
>NZ_JBQGUZ010000069.1:0-631 GCF_052078135.1 Acinetobacter lwoffii | reverse complement strand
TGGCATCAGCTATCGTGAACTTCAAGAAATGCTCGCTGAACGAGGCATAAATGTGGATCACAGTACAATTTATCGTTGGGTTCAGCGTTATGCTCCAGAAATGGAAAAACGCTTACGCTGGTATTGGCGTAATCCTACAGATTTACATTCATGGCATATGGATGAGACTTATATCAAAGTGAAGGGGCGATGGACTTACCTGTATCGTGCAGTTGATCAACGTGGTCATACGATTGACTTTTACCTTTCCGCTAGGCGGAACAGTAAATCAGCCTATAGTTTTCTAGGAAAGATATTCAATACGGTGAAAAAATGGCAAATTCCACGGGTCATCAATACAGATAAAGCAGCGACCTATGGCCATGCTTTATCACGATTAAAGCGAGAAGGAAAATGTCCACCAGACCTTGAACACAGGCAGATTAAGTATAAAAATAATGTCATTGAATGTGATCATGGTAAGTTAAAGCGGATCATCAGGGCCACATTAGGATTCAAATCTATGAAGACGGCTTATGCTACAATTAAAGGTATTGAAGTCATGCGTGCACTACGTAAAGGACAAGCATCGTCATTTTATTATGGTCAGCCTCAGGGTGAAGTGTGTCTAATCAACAGGGTTTTCGGTCTC
>NZ_JBQGUZ010000068.1:0-770 GCF_052078135.1 Acinetobacter lwoffii | reverse complement strand
CCTTCAGCCACACGTGCCACCGCCAGATCACCGCCTTTTTCTACACCGGCCGCAATCGCCTCAAATACCGCTTCACCGCAGAGCATGCCGGATTTCATCGCAGTATGTGAGCCCTTGATCTTGGCAAAGTTCAGGAAGCCGGCATCATCACCAATCAAAGAACCACCCGGGAAGGTGAATTTTGGTAATGAGTTAAAACCACCTTTGGTCACAGCACGCGCACCATAAGAAATACGCTTACCACCTTCCAGATACTGCTTGATCAATGGATGGGTTTTCCAGCGCTGCATTTCCATGAAGGGATACATATGCGGGTTGGTGTAAGACAGATCTACGATCATGCCCAGAGTCACCTGGTTATTCTCAGCATGGTATAACCACCAGCCACCTGAAGAACCAGTTTCATTTAGTGGCCAGCCGGCACCGTGCATCACCAGACCCGGTTTATGCTTGGCAGGATCGATTTCCCAAAGCTCTTTAATGCCGATACCGTAGTGTTGCGGATCAGCGTCCTTGTCCAGGTTGAACTTCTGGATCAGACGTTTACCTAAGTGACCACGACAGCCTTCAGCGAAAATTGTGTATTTGGCATGCAGTTCATAACCCGGGGTAAAGTTATGCGTTGGTTCGCCATCTTTACCAATACCCATATCACCGGTTTGGATGCCTTTGACTGTACCATCGGCATGATACAGAATTTCAGACGCGGCAAAGCCCGGAAAGATCGACACTTCCAGTTCTTCGGCTTTCTGGCCTAACCAGCGCACCAC
>NZ_JBQGUZ010000067.1:0-837 GCF_052078135.1 Acinetobacter lwoffii | reverse complement strand
GTGTCCTCATTTGAAGAATTGGTTTTAAATACTTAAAATCCTCCTTTGAGTTATTTTTATTTCTATATTTTCAATGGCACGTACTCTTCTTACCGATGATATCTGGCAGCAAATTCAAGATACTATGCGATTACATGGTTGCTACCGTTCAAAGAATAGTAGAAATATCATGGAAGCGATCTTATGGAAACTGCGTACAGGCGCCACATGGCGTGATATTCCTCAAGAATTTTGTCCTTGGCAAACTGCTTATAATCGTTTTAATCGTTGGGCAAGCAAGGGATTGTGGAATAAATTTTTTTTAGATTACGAGGCGTCTTGGATCAAGAATGGGTATTCATTGACGGAAGCTACATACGCGTGCATCAACATGCAAGTGGAGCTCGGAATGGTTTCGAAAGAGCAATTGGACAATCACGTGGTGGACGAACAACAAAAATACATCTTGCAACCGACGCGAATGGATTACCGATTGATTTTAAAATCACTGGGGGTGGCGTCCACGACAGTCAAGTTGCAAAACAACTGATTGATACTGTAGGCGAGGCAACTTATCTCATTGCTGATAAGGGGTATGATGCTGAGCACATTAGAATATATGCCCAGAACAAGGATATGATTCCCATCATTCCAATGAGATCAAATAGTAAAAGATCGAATAAGGAGTTTGATAAATATCTATATAAATTAAGACATTTAGTTGAAAATGTGTTTGCGAGATTGAAGCATTTCCGAGCGATTGCAACCCGATTTGATAAGCTTGCACGAAATTACCAGTCTATGATTTACATTGCTTGCATATTTATTTGGTGTAAAGCCAAATGAGGACACGCCCTA
>NZ_JBQGUZ010000066.1:0-908 GCF_052078135.1 Acinetobacter lwoffii | reverse complement strand
CCAAAGAATGATTTCACCTTGAAAGTGCCGACCGTGGAAGGGATTCATCTGCTGTATCTCGAAATAAATAAGATATTTAGCTTATCATGTCAGCCTATTTGCAACAGTGCCCGGTTTTTTGACTTCACATAACGTGCATAGGGTGATTTTAGAAAAACTATAGAAAAATAAGAATGAAAGTAGATCATATTTTTATATGTATTGAATACATGAGCAGCTAAATCACTCAAAGCCAGCATCTAAAACCATTTAACAAAATCTATGACTATTTTACTTTCCCTTACCTAATCGTCCTAGTGTATATCTTTTTTTTTGATTAGCTTATTCCTAAATCAAGTGACTTTAGGTAAGTATGATGAACGATATCCAATTTTCAGATTGCGCAAAGGCATGTATGAGCTGTTCCCTTACCTGTGCCAGTTGTGCAAATGCCTGTCTAAAAGAAGAAAATCTGGAGATGATGCGAGAATGTATTCAGCGTTGTCTAGATTGTGCAGATATTTGTCAGCTCTGTGCTCGTATGCAGCAAAATGAATCTCCTTTTATGAAAGAAATTTGTGAGCTTTGTGCCAAGGCTTGTGAATACTGTGCAGATGAATGTAGCCAACATGAGCATCAACACTGCCAGCAATGTGCTGATGCTTGCCGTGAATGTGCCGTCGAATGTCGAAAAATGGTTGTCTGATAAATAAAAGAATTAGTTGAGTTTAGGATTTACTCAATGAATAGCCAACGTGTTAGTTGTTAGTGGGTCAAACCACTAACAACGGCACTGTTGCAAATAGGGATCTGAGTCGATGATTTTCCCTTCAAAAAAGCTTAGAGACCGAAAACTCTATTTACTAGCCAAACTTCTCCTAGAATATTACCGTTATAAAATAATGAAGCTTGTCCTTTGCGTAGAGCAC
>NZ_JBQGUZ010000065.1:0-922 GCF_052078135.1 Acinetobacter lwoffii | reverse complement strand
AATAGACCTCTTTCATAAATCATTTTTTGCTCAGTTCCAAGTTGTAGATTCCAGCGATTAAATTGAATCTCAAACCAAGCCTTTTACCTCTATTTCGATAACGCTCAGCAAGGATTTTGAAGGTTTTCAGGCTGCCAAATACATGCTCAATTCCGATTCTTCTTTTATTGATTTCTTGATTATAGATTTTCAATTCAGGATCCAATTTACAGTGTCTTTTGGCTTTTAATGGCAACAGGCTATTCGGATACAACACATAAATCCCCTGATAGCCTTTATCTGCAAGAATAAAAGCCCCAAAAGGAATCTGGTTTAAATTGCGTTTGAACAACTCGAAATCATGCACTGCACCGCGACTGGTACATAAACTCAGAATTTGCTGAGTTTTGTAGTGAATCATGGCCTGTACTTTAAAGGTATGGGTCTTTTTCTTGCCGCTATAGCTTTTCTTCTGTTTTTTTAGGCCTTTGGATTGGAATTTCCGTGGCATCCACGATCACAACATTCCAGTCGATGCCTTCGCCCTCGGGTAAATCTTTGGGTAAATTAAACAGATTGGACCGAATCAGGCAGTCTTCAACATGACGGACAATTCTTGAGGCTGTGGGCTCTGAAACCCCGTAACTCGTCGCAACGTGAAATAAGGTTCGGTATTCCCGCCAATAGCTCAGACAGAGCAGAACCTGATCCTCCAGGCTTAACTTGGGCGGTCTGCCTTTGGCAGAGACATGCTTCTGCAATTGCTCAACCATCAAATAGAAAGTTGACCATGAGATGCCTGTGTATCGCTTGAACTGAGGATCAGAAAGCTTGTTTGAATCGATGTATTTCATCCGCAGATTATGCACGAATGCCAAGAAATCCGGAGTGCAAATATTAACCAAAAAGAAGATCGTTTTTTGATTTATGAAAGAGATCTAAT
>NZ_JBQGUZ010000064.1:0-1007 GCF_052078135.1 Acinetobacter lwoffii | reverse complement strand
TGTTATTCACCAATTAAAATGTCTATGCGATAAACCATTTAAAATGTCCTGTTTTTAACCACAAGAGTCAAGCACAGGATTTAACTTTCTTTGTTCAATAACAGCTTTCTGAGCTTTACGACTCGGCATACTTTTCTTGAGACGGGAACGTTTATTCTGTTTTTCCAACTCTTCATGCTGTTGCTGAATATGTGCCAGGACTGAACCTAACCGTTTATTCTCAACGATCTCATTCTGCTGTAGCCCAGCTAATTTATTGAAAATGCTGTAGTTGAGCTTTCGTCCCTCGTGCATGAGGGCCACAGTCCCATCCGGGTACTCCAGAAATGAAATATATTGCCCAACAAGCTTATGATTCAGCTCTGTCGGTTCAAGCAGATAAATACATTTGTCATAGGTAATCGTCAGGTTCTTGGTGACCTTACGCGGTTCCTGCCAGGTAAAAATATCATCCAGTTCAAGATCAGATTCGGTTAATGGTCGATGCAGGTTCTTTGAGTTTCGCGCACATTTGGCGAACTTCTGATTGAACTGCTCAATAAAGCAGGGCAACCAGGCATTTGCTTCTGCAATCGAACAGATGCCTTCCAGGCGCATCTCCTTGATCAAACGGTCCTGAAGGGTTCTATTCGCTCGCTCTACGCGACCTTTGGCCTGGGGTGAATTGGCGAAGATAATATCAATGTTTAACTCATTCAGAATCCGCCCAAATTGCGTGATCTGGCTGTCTTGCCTGGATTTCTGGTTGACTCTAAATACCGAGTGTTTATCGCTATAAAAGGCCAAGGGCTTGCCGTATTGCTCAATGTAGGCTCGGGTTGAAAGCATATAGTCAAAGGTCGTTTCAGCCTCACAAAAGCGTAGATGCAACAGCTTGCCGGTAGCATCATCGATATAAACCAGCAAACAGCATTTGGTGGCTCTTCCTTCAAACCAGTCATGATATGAGCCATCAATCTGGATCAGCTCACCGAAGCAATCACGGTTATAGCGTGGCTGGTATGGGC
>NZ_JBQGUZ010000063.1:0-1180 GCF_052078135.1 Acinetobacter lwoffii | reverse complement strand
CTCTGTACACGACAAAAATAGATAACTCATTGAAATAATGTCACAATAATTGTTTTCTAACGACGAATACTATGACACATCTCAATGAGTTATATCTTATCTTAAACAAATCTCTAAAATGGAACAAGTCACATTTAAAGTGCTTTGCGCTCATCATGCTTGTGATTATTTTAAAGCAAACATGTAATCTTTCTTCTGCATCTAAAGCCTTGCCCATCAAGTGTTTACCACAATCATTTTATCGACGTATGCAGCGCTTCTTTGCAGGTCAGTATTTTGATTATCGTCAAATTTCTCAGTTGATTTTCAATATGTTTTCATTCGACCAAGTGCAACTGACTTTAGATAGAACCAATTGGAAATGGGGAAAACGAAATATTAATATCCTGATGCTCGCAATCGTTTATCGTGGAATAGCGATACCTATCCTTTGGACATTGCTTAATAAACGTGGAAATTCAGATACGAAAGAGCGTATTGCTTTGATTCAACGCTTTATAGCCATTTTTGGTAAAGACCGTATTGTGAATGTGTTCGCAGACAGAGAGTTTATCGGTGAGCAGTGGTTTACATGGTTAATTGAACAAGACATCAACTTCTGCATTCGTGTTAAAAAAACTTCATTGTCACCAATCATTTAGGAAAGAATCATAAAATTAGTGATTTATTTCGCCATCTTAAAGTTGGTCAAATTGAATGTCGTAAACGACGGATTTTGGTTGGTCGGGTGAAACTATATATAAGTGCACTACAGTTAGAAAATGGAGAGCTTTTACTCGTCGTTTCTCCTCAGTTTAATGCCAATGCTATTCAGGATTATGCATTACGCTGGGAAATTGAAACCTTATTCAGTTGTCTCAAAGGACGCGGGTTTAATCTTGAAAATACGCGCTTGACAGACCCTAGACGAGTGAAAAAATTGATTGCGGTGTTAGCTATAAGCTTCTGTTGGTGTTACTTAACGGGTGAATGGCAACATAATCAAAAAAAAGCGATAAAAATAAAGAAGCATGGACGACTCTCAATGAGTTTATTTCGCTATGGTTTAGACTATGTTCAAATGGCGATTCAGCGTTTAATTGGTTTTGGGAAAAAAGAAGAGTTTAAGGAAATTTTGGCAATTTTAAGAAAGCAGAATCCTGATAGGATAAGGGTTCTGTGAAATTTGTCGTGTACAGAG
>NZ_JBQGUZ010000062.1:0-1433 GCF_052078135.1 Acinetobacter lwoffii | reverse complement strand
AGCAGTCCTTAACAGATTTACGGAATTAGGTCGACCACTTACCCAAGTTACGCCTTAAATTTGGCTCAATTAGGGGCGCTTTGCATTTCAAATCTTTGTGCAACAAAGCCTAATGTTATTAGATTCTTTTCATAATGTTTATTTCGCCCCTTTAGTAAATTAGTTAATCGTTGCTGGAATAAGCATTCCTCAAGCAGATTCTTCTGCTTATTGGCAATTTTACGTGCTTCTGAATACAACCATAATGCATTATCCAAAGGGTCTTTGCGTCTAACTCTTTCATCCTGAACAATCCACTTTTTCACATACAGCATCGCAGCAGATATGTCTTGATCCATCAGATTTTTAAGTACATCTAGATCATAACTTTCTGATTTGTCTGTTTCGTACATCTTGTGGTCTAATCGTAAGACTTGCTCATTTCGCTCTTTGGCGTATTGCCATCCTAGTGGCAAAGGTTCGGGTGGCACAAAATCTTGTTGCTCTGTTAATCGTACTGTTCCACGCTCAATGACCTTGGTAATTAAAGCAACCTTGGTCAGTTCTTTTTCATGAGGATAGTCAACAAAATATTGGTCAAAAACAATTTGGGCCTGTTCCTGTCTATCAGCAGCAACCAATGCTCGGACTGCTTTATCTAATAGTTGGATAGAACCCAGAGGGCGTAGAGCAAGAAGCTCGGCCAGTAAACCATTTTCAATAGTAGTGTTTGCAAATAATTTATGATACCTCAATGCTTCTATAAAAAAATCAGCCTTTTCATTCACCTCCTTCGCTAACTCAGCATCTAACTCAGCTTTCTTTAACTTGGACTCAATCTCATTTCGGTGACCCAAAGCTTCCATATTTAAGCTTCGACTCATATTTTGACGATTAACCAACTGATCGCCATATTTTGAAAACAGCTTTTCCTCTTCTTCTAATGCCTGGTTTTCCGATAATTGATCAATTACAATTCTGACGTTGTATTGATTATTTAGATATTTTTCAACATACAAATCCCAGTTCAAATCCCGGTCTTTACGCCATGCCCTATCATCACACCCCTTGCCAACATAAAATACCTCACCTGATAATGTTTCATGTACATAAACGTAATACTTATAATCCATTGCTTTCCCCATAGTTGATGCCAATTTTTATAACGAGTAAATTCAACTCACACCATATTTATTGATATTTTCCCACTATTCATTCAGCATTTTTAGTCTTTATCAACAGACAGAAATCATGCCTTAAATTAGTAAAAATTTTTAGATAATTTAATTTTTAGCAGACTTCTAAATATGTAAACTAAATAAATTCAATTTACTAACAAAAAAAGTAAGCGTCCGCTGAACACACCTTATGAATTCATCCTATAAGCCTTAATTTAGTCCCCACTTAAAAACAAGTGGGGACTAAAATTTATGACTACAAATCACCAGACATCC
>NZ_JBQGUZ010000061.1:0-1660 GCF_052078135.1 Acinetobacter lwoffii | reverse complement strand
TGCCCCGAACGGATGATGTAATCAAAAGCAGACAATGATGCCTTGGCACCTTCACCGGTGGCAATGATGATCTGCTTGTACGGCACTGTGGTACAGTCACCTGCCGCAAACACACCTTTCACATTGGTTTCGTTGCGGTCGTTAATCACAATCTCGCCACGGTTAGTCAGCTCAACTTGGGTTTCTTTCACGAAGTCCGTGTTTGGTAACAAACCGATCTGCACGAAGATCCCCGCCAGCTCAACCACATGCTCTTTATCCGTGGCACGGTCTTTGTATTTCAGACCGGTCACCTGTGAACCATCACCCAGCACTTCAGTCGACAGGGCATTCTTGATCACGGTGGTATTCGGCAAGCTGTTCAGCTTGTCTTGCAGCACCTGATCCGCACGCAGCTTGGTATCAAATTCCACCAAAGTTACATGCTCCACAATCCCCGCCAGGTCAATCGCGGCTTCAACACCCGAGTTACCACCGCCAATCACAGCGACGCGTTTGCCTTTGAACAGTGGACCGTCACAGTGCGGGCAGTATGCCACACCACGGGTTTTGTATTCCTGCTCACCCGGAACATTCATCTCTCTCCAGCGTGCACCAGTCGACAGAATCACGGTTTTCGATTCCAGTTTGGCACCATTCTCTAACGTGACTTCCACCAGACCATTGGCCGTTTCATCTGCACCTTTGATGTTAGAGACACGTTGCAGGTTCATGATGTCGACACCATATTCACGCACGTGGGCTTCCATCTCGGCTGCAAATTTAGGACCTTGGGTCTTCTGTACAGACGTAAAGTTTTCAATGTCCATGGTATCCATGACCTGACCGCCCATACGTTCAGCCACGATCCCGGTTTTAATGCCTTTACGTGCTGCATAGATGGCAGAGGTATTCCCCGCAGGGCCGCCACCGATCACCAGGACATCAAAGGCATCTTTGGCATTCAGTTTTTTCGCATCTTTGGCAGCGGCATTGCTATCCAGTTTGGCAATGATTTCTTCCAGCGTCATACGACCCTGACCAATATGCTGGTTGTCCTGGAATACCATCGGCACCGCCATGATCTTGCGTTCTTCGACTTCGTCCTGGAAGAAAGCCCCATCAATCATGGTCGCTGTAGTGCCCGGGTTATAGATGGCAATCAGGTTGAGTGCCTGAACCACATCCGGACAGTTATGGCAACTTAAGGATACAAACACATCGAAATTAGATTGAACACCCAGGCTTTTAATATTCGCCAGTACTTCATCAGAGACTTTTGGTGCATAACCGGAAGTTTGCAGCAATGCCAGAATCAGCGAAGTGAACTCATGGCCCATTGGCAAGCCTGCAAAGAACACACGCGGTTCCTCACCTTGTTTGGCAATCCCAAAACTTGGCGCACGTGCATTGGTCCCATCAAAGCGTGCAGTCACCAGATCAGACAGTGCAGCTACTTCGGACACCAGTTCCTGGATTTTGGCTGACTTGTCAGAGCCATCTAAAGTCGCGACCAGTTCAATCGGGCCTTCCAGGCGTTGTAATAAGGTTTTAAGTTGAGCTGAAGTATTTTGATCTAACATTGCTAACGTCTCCAAAGGAGTAAATGTTTATTTGATAACAGGATATTAAATGAATTGAATAAATAGGTAAAACAGTTTGTTTTTATTTTATTGATCGG
>NZ_JBQGUZ010000060.1:0-1863 GCF_052078135.1 Acinetobacter lwoffii | reverse complement strand
GACATAGTGATCAGCATCTATATTTTATATCCAGTCCATGGTGATAAAAACCATCATAAACCAGACATTTTTATTGGTGAGAATATAGACACTTTAAATGGGTTCTAACAAACACGTTTCGTATAAGGTGTATTATGTTAATTTTAGAGAAACTACTAAATTATATTGAGTTGTAAATAGTTGAAATTCCGTTAAGATATATTGGATTAAATTCTATTCCTAGATAGCATTCGTGTTGACTCATCTCTCCAAAAAACTTTGGTTTTGTTTTCTTATGGTTTTTGCCATAGGATGGAGTAGTGTGTCTGTTGCATCAGTAAAGATAATGCATATCAATATGCAAACTGAAATGAGCCAAGATCATTGTTTAGATCAAGCACAGCAAGTCACTCAACATGGTATTAATCACGAAGTACAGACGAATACCGATTGCCATAATCATTTAGCTATTAATCAGAATATAGATCACAAAAAGTGTCAGGAATGTTCTAGCTTATCCTGCCAGACACAGATCTCATGTCTTCATTCTTTGCAAAGCTCGCTAGATCCCCTAGATACCTTCTATTCTATAGATCAGCCTAATTTTTATTACCTCAACCAATATCTAAATGGGTATTGGCAAGAAATTTCACGTCCTCCTAAAACTTAACCAATTTTTTTTAAAATTTATTTATTTTTCAAAAATTAAGGTTAAGTTATGTCTCATAAAATTAGTTCGTACCTATTAGCAGGTATTTGTTTTGCATCGTCGCCTTTGGTTTTTGCCGAAGTGCGTGAATATCAGCTTGTTATTGATGAAGCAGTGGTCAGCCCAACTGGAAAGCCTGTAAAGCGCATTACCGTAAATGGTCAATTTCCTGCGCCTTTGCTTGAGTTTGAAGAGGGTGATGAAGCCATCATTCGCGTGAAAAATAATTTAAAAAACCAAGATTCTTCTATTCATTGGCACGGACTGTTGTTGCCGGGCATTATGGATGGTGTACCAGGATTTAATGGTTTTAACGGTATTAAGCCTCAAAGCGAGTATGTTTATAAATTCAAGATTCGCCAAAGCGGGACTTATTGGTATCACGCTCATTCTAAAGGACAGGAACAAGACGGCTTATATGGTTCTTTTGTGATTTATCCAAAAGGTAAAACACCATTGGCAGCACATGAAAAAGCTGAACGTGACTATGTGGTGATGTTGTCAGATTTTCATGAAAAAACCAGTGATCAAATTCAGAAAGATCTTAAAATTTCAGCTGAATATTATCAAGATCAGCGTGAAACCTTGGGTGATGTTTGGAAGCAGGTTAAACGTGATGGCATAAAAGCGACATGGTCTGACCGCAAAATGTGGAATCAGATGCGTATGCTAAAAACCGACATGTCGGATGTTACAGGTTATACCTTCCTCATTAATGGCAAAACACCTGAACAAAATTGGACAGGAATGTTTAAACCGAATGAAAAAATTCGCCTACGTTTTGTGAATGCATCTGCGATGTCTTTCTACGATGTCCGTATTCCTAACTTGAAAATGACTGTGGTTAGTGCTGATGGTCAGCCTGTGAAACCCATTTCTGTAGATGAATTCCGTATTGGTACGGCTGAAACTTATGATGTGATTGTGGAGCCAAAAGGTGGACATTATCAAATTGAAGCTGAGTCAATTGACCGTTCAGGTTATGCGATTGGTACGCTACACAATGAACTAAATCCTGTGACACACGGCATTCATATGCCTCAGCCACGTCCACGCTCGCTTTTGACTATGGAAGATATGGGACATGGTGGTGGTGATCATTCAGGAATGGATCATTCGAAAATGAACCATGGCGATATGAAAGGCACGGATCATTCACAGCATAGCGCAGTAAA
>NZ_JBQGUZ010000058.1:0-2281 GCF_052078135.1 Acinetobacter lwoffii | reverse complement strand
GCGTTATGCTCCAGAAATGGAAAAACGGTTACGCTGGTATTGGCGTAATCCTACAGATTTACATTCATGGCATATGGATGAGACTTATATCAAAGTGAAGGGGCGATGGACTTACCTGTATCGTGCAGTTGATCAACGGGGTCATACGATTGACTTTTACCTTTCCGCTAGACGGAACAGTAAATCAGCCTATAGTTTTCTAGGAAAGATCTTCAATACGGTGAAAAAGTGGCAAATTCCACGGGTCATCAATACAGATAAAGCAGCGACCTATGGCCATGCTTTATCACGATTAAAGCGAGAAGGAAAATGTCCAGTAGATATTGAGCACAGGCAGATTAAGTATAAAAATAATGTCATTGAATGTGATCATGGTAAGTTAAAGCGAATCATCAGGGCCACATTAGGATTCAAATCTATGAAGACTGCTTATGCCACAATTAAAGGTATTGAAGTCATGCGTGCACTACGTAAAGGACAAGCATCGTCATTTTATTATGGTCAGCCTCAGGGTGAAGTGTGTCTAATCAACAGGGTTTTCGGTCTCTAAGCACTTTTTAAAGGGAACATCATCGACTCAAATCACTATTTGCAACAGTGCCCTTTAACAAGACAAAATAGAACAGAAAGTGAACCGCTTAAAAGAGAACTTCAACAAACTATTGAGCTTTATAGGGCTTTAATACAATCTGCTTCTCGGGGATAAAAATGTTAATAGTAGATTCTAAACAACTTATTGAAATAGTTAATTCTGAATGGCTTTGTTGCACAAAGATTTCATAACTATATGATTTTAAAAGTTTTGATTATTTTTTGATCCAAAATTAAATTTATTTAAATCAGATGCTTACATATTTATGCAACAAAGCCTCATTTTAAGGGATGTTATCAAGTGCTACAAAATTTTTTTGAAAAGAGTAGATTTTTAGTTATTATAGTTATTATAAATTGCATAATATCTTCTATTTTTTTATATTTATCAACTATATATCTTCTAATTGATGCAATAATTTTTATTATAAAAAATATATATGCAACTAATTTTGAAGTAAAAATAGTTGTTGTTAAATTTTTAAAAATCCTCGATGTCTCGTTAATTGCTATTACATTTCATTTAATTTCAGCAGGTTTTTATAAATTATTTATTCAACAAGCTATTTTTGACAATAGTTCTTTTCTTAAGACACTATCAATTAATAAGTTTCATGATCTAAAAGTTATTATATTACATGTATCTATTATAGTTATAGTCATCTTGTTTTTAGAAGATATTGTTGTTTTTGGTGGAACTTTAGCCAACTTATATGCTGGTATTTCTTCTAGCCTAGTCATATTAGCAATAATTTTTACTTGTAAGCTATTAGATAATGATCATCACAAAGACGATGAATAACTTAAATCGCAAGGACTCATTTATAATTACTCTTTTATTTGAGCATTTAATTGAAGTTAAGATTAGAGATCGTCATGTATTGAGAAAAAATGTCTGATTCAAACTTCACTAAACTCAAAATTGCGTCAAAGATTGCAGCTTCAAATAGAAATACTGCACTCTTTCTTTAATCAAAAAATCTGCATGCTTGGTTTTTCCATAAGAAAAAAACCAAAAAATGATCCAATATTCTTAGAAACTGGCAAAAATTTTCTAAAAAAATCCCGATCAGGATTCGGAACTTTTCTAACTCCAAATGGCTTTGTTGCACAAACCTAGCCATTCTGAATTAAAAAAGCTGGATGAATACTTTGTTGGGCTGAATGTGATTTCGGTTGAGAAAGCAAATTCAAGTTTTATTTTTCGTTGTGACGGCTTAGACAGCCCTGAAAAAATTATTCTAGCTAATAATTTATTAGAGGAAATTAATCAAAAAATCTATTCTAATTATAGATTAATTTAAATTTTCCTAAAGTTTTTAGAAAATCAAAAATGGGAGCTTAAACTCCCATTTTTATTAATGATTTTTTAAATCTTTTAACATTGCTTCACGCAGAATTTTATTCATGCGTGTCTGATAGCCTTTCCCTTGTGCTTTTAACCATGCAAGTACATCAGCATCAAGACGAACAGAGGTTTGTTGCTTTACTGGACAATAAAATTGCCCATGACGAATAGCATTACTTCAGTCTGTAATTTCAGGAATATCTGATAGATCTAATAGCTCATCTGGTACATTGTTATTCACCAATTAAAATGTCTATGCGATAAACCATTTAAAATGTCCTGTTTTTAACCACAAGAGTCAAGCACAGGATTTAACTTTCTTTGTTCAATAACAGCTTTCTG
>NZ_JBQGUZ010000057.1:0-2389 GCF_052078135.1 Acinetobacter lwoffii | reverse complement strand
ATGGAAGATATGGGACATGGTGGTGGTGATCATTCAGGAATGGATCATTCGAAAATGAACCATGGCGATATGAAAGGCACGGATCATTCACAGCATAGCGCAGTAAAACCGACTATGGAAGATATGGGACATGGTGGTGGTGATCATTCAGGAATGGATCATTCGAAAATGAACCATGGCGATATGAAAGGCACGGATCATTCACAGCATAGCGCAGTAAAACCGCAAAAAAATGATCAAGTGGTTTATGGTTGGGCAAATGCCTCTACACCTGCAGGTAATAAAGCCTTGCAATATAGCGATTTAAAATCATTAGAGCCGCAAAAAGATACTCGTGAAGCCAGCAGTGAATTGGTCGTGCGTTTGGGCGGTACTATGGAACGTTATATTTGGACCATTAACGGTAAAAAATTTAGTGATGCTGAGCCGTTAAAAGTGAAATATGGCGAGCGTATCCGTATCAAATTTATTAATGACAGTATGATGGCGCACCCGATGCATTTACACGGTATGTTTATGCAGTTGGAGAATGGTCAAGAGTCGGTAGATATGCCAAATAAACACACATTGATCGTACCACCGGGTAAAACAGTTACGGCTTTATTAACTGCGGATGAATTGGGTGAATGGGCAATCCATTGTCATTTGTTGTATCACATGAGTGCGGGGATGATGAACAAGTTAATCGTGGCGAATGTTAGCGATGAACAAGTATCTACAATGCCAATTCAAGGTACAAATTCGACTCAAACTCAACAAGTAACTGAGCAAAAAGGAGCTGAACATGCACATCACTAATTTTGTATTGAAAGCGATTTTTTCTGTTGCGGTATTGAGTTTAACGACCTTAAGTGTGGCGCACGAAGGGCATCATTCAACTACTCAGAATAATGGGAAAAATATGCCATCAATGAATCATCAAGCCATGTCTGAGATGAATCATTCACAACATTCTGCACAAGAGCATGCACAACACATGCAGATGATGGGGAAAATGAACCATGGTCAGATGAATCATGCACAACATCAGGCAACATCTACGGTTAATCATTTACATCATGTACCAGATGCGAATACTCAGCAGAGTTCGCATTATGATCATCGCTCAGAACACGGTGCGCAAATTTATGCGATTACGACGGTGGATAATAAGTGGTTTGTCAATGAAGATGGCACAGGCGGTTTAAAGTCAGAGTTTGAAACCCGTATTGGCACAGATGAAAATAAGGTTTTTATTAAAGTTCATGCCGATAAAGAAGAATCGCATGATGCACATTATGATGCCAAACTTTTATATAGCCGTATGATTTCAGACTTTTGGGATGCACAGATTGGTGCACGTTATCGCAGTGAAAAAGTTGAACTCGATGATCATCGCAAAGACACCGAAGAAAATGTTGATGCAGTGATTGGCTTACATGGTATGGCACCATATTTCTTTGAAACTGATGCTTATCTCTATGCAGGAGAAGACAGTTATGCGGGTTTTAGTCTAGAAACGGAACGTGATTTTCTGATTACGCAAAAGTTGATTATTCAAACTTATTTAGAGTTGGATGCGATCTTTAGTGATGACTCTAAATATGCGAAAAAAACTGGTTTAAGCAGTGCAACCGCAGGGCTTGAAACTCGCTATGAAATCAGTAAAAAGATCATGCCGTATATCGACATTGCCTATGAGTATTCAAAAGGTAATGATGAAACGTCGTGGCAAATAGAATCAAACTCTGAGAAAGGTTGGTTATATGGAGCTGGTGTTAGATTTAGATTTTAATTAATTTAATGATTACTAAATAGCTTTATTTAAATAAAACTCTAGCTTAATGTGGCCGGAAGCAAAATGTTAACTTATTTTGCTCCCTCCCTCCCATTTAACATAATAGAGCTTATACGAAACGTATATTTTAAATATATAAAAATCAGATACTTGTGTTATAGTGATAATGCTCGACGATGTCGAAAAGCTGACTTGGAAACAAGTCGGCTTTTTTTTAAACTGTTTTGATATATTCCGCCAATAAAATTGATTGTTTCTTAATCAAATTAAAACTTTCTTCAATGTTGTCAGCCTTCTCCGGTAAGAAAATATCCCCAATTTCTGCGGATAAAAAGGGGACGGTTTTTATCCGATCTTGTACGCATTTGCTTACGTCAATTCCGGCCCTTTGCGGCTATGCGGCATACTGGAATTTTTCGGCACTGTTGCAAATAGGCTGACATGATAAGCTAAATATCTTATTTATTTCGAGATACAGTAGATGAATCCCTTCCACGGTCGGCCCTTTCAAGGTGAAATCATTCTTTGGGCTGTTCGTTGGTATTGTAAATATGGCATCAGCTATCGTGAACTTCAGGAAATGCTCGCTGAACGTGGAGTGAATGTTGATCA
>NZ_JBQGUZ010000056.1:0-2406 GCF_052078135.1 Acinetobacter lwoffii | reverse complement strand
TTATTATGGTCAGCCTCAGGGTGAAGTGTGTCTAATCAACAGGGTTTTCGGTCTCTAAGTACTTTTTAAAGGGAACATCATCGACTCAAATCTCTATTTGCAACAGTGCCAGATCATTTTAGAGCGGCAAAAGGAAGGAATAAAACTCGCCTCTGCTCAGGGGAAGTACAAAGGTCGGGTGCATAAACTAAAGCCTGACCAAGCTGAAGCTTTACGACAAGCATGGAGGGAAGGGAAGTATCCATCAAAAATGGCATTAGGAAAAGCTTTTGGGATTAGTCGTCAGGCGGTATACCGATATTTACAAGTTAGTGAATAGCTTATTGGGATTGGCAACTAAATTTAGTTTAACTTATAAAAATCATGAAACATTGTTCGAATTTTAAGCGTGGAACATAAATAATCAATAAAAAGCCGCTCTGGTACCCTATGCCCCACAACGGCTTGATCTAATATACTGAAATTTAATGATAAATATCAAGTATTTCGTATAAGGTGTATTATGTTAATTTTAGGAAAACTTATAATCAGAATAATTAACAGCCACTGTTTTATTGGTAGCTATTAATTATTTAAAGGATTGTAATTTTTACCTATGAGTACTTTGATCTTTTGTTTTCCAAAGAGAGTATAGAATTCCTGTAAACAAGATGATGAACGTGATCGAAAGGGAGACTGGCGGTGGAATTTTTGCTATACCTAATCCATCAGCTATAAAAATTTTTGATCCAATAAAGACTAACAATACTGCTAATGCGTACTTCAAATAATGGAAGCGGTCGACCATTGCTGATAGGGCAAAATATAAAGCACGTAATCCCAAAATTGCGAAAATATTTGAAGTATAAACAATAAATGGATCTGTCGTAATCGCAAAAATCGCAGGAACACTATCTATTGCAAAGATCAGATCTACAAATTCAATCATGATCAAGGCTAGAAAAAGTGGTGTCATAAACCAGGTTAATTGGTTAGTTTTTGGATCAATCTTTTTCACCCAGAACTTCTCTGCATGAAGCTGCTCAGTGACACGAAATCTTTTTTTAATAAAGTTCAAAATAGGAGAATTTCCGACTTCATATTCTTTATCAACACTTAGCCACATTTTTATCCCTGTAAAAATAAGAAAGGCTGCAAATATATAAAGAACCCATGAAAATTGGCTAACCAGTGTTGCGCCCACGCCAATCATGATAGCTCTTAGAAAAATTACACCTATAATTCCCCAAAATAAGACTCTATGCTGATAAATTCTTGGTATCGAGAAATATGAAAAAATCATTGCAATGACAAAGATATTATCCATCGCTAATGATTTTTCAATTACAAAACCGGTTACATAGTTAATCCCTGCCGTGGGTCCGAGATACCACCACACCCATGCGCCGAAAAGTAAACCTAATGTAATATAAAATGCTGATAGTGCTAAGCTTTCTTTAACACCAATCTCTCTTACCTTACGATGAAATACTCCAAGATCTAGAATAAGCAGGACAAGTACAATAAGGATAAAGAAAATCCACATCCAAACAGGTTTATCTAAAAAATTCGAAAATAGAACGTCCATAGTTTTCCTCTGCATATACTTGTGCTTATATGAGAAGATATGCTCATTATCAATAATACTTGTCAATATTTATTTACATATAAAGATATATTCAGAATTCATAAATCCCCCATTTAACATAATGGGCGTTATACGAAGTACACTTGTATATTAATCTAAATATCAACCACTTAATAAAAATAGAAAAATCCAAAAATGCCCAAAAAGCCGATTTTGAAACAAGTCGGCTTTTTTATGAGCGGTTTTGATATGTTTTGCCAATAAATTTGACTAAAAAATAGTCAGTTTTGAGATTTTTCAAATTTTATCAATGCCTCAATGTCCAAAATTATCCACATTTTTTGTGGATAAAATTTAGGCTATTTTGTAAGCCCTGGCTCATACCAATCTCGGCCCTTTGCTGCTATCCGCAATACTGGAAATTTCCTATCATGAAGACATAGAGAGCAGGATGCTCCAGATAAAAAGAATAAGATGAACAACAAGGAACGTGAGATCAGACAGGAGTCAGATCTAAGCGCCAAATATGGAAAAGCCCGACAGGATGTCGGGCTTTTTTATTGCCTATCCTTTCTCATTTGCAAAACAAACATAATGCCCCTAAAATATAGACTATAATCTATATTTTGGTTGTGGTATGTGGACAGTCATTACGACAGATCTATTTAATCAGTGGCTTGAACAGCAAGATGAACCTACACAAGAGAAGGTCCTAGCTGCCCTGGTTGTTCGGCACTGTTGCAAATAGGCTGACATGATAAGCTAAATATCTTATTTATTTCGAGATACAGCAGATGAATCCCTTCCACGGTCGGCACTTTCAAGGTGAAATCATTCTT
>NZ_JBQGUZ010000055.1:0-2428 GCF_052078135.1 Acinetobacter lwoffii | reverse complement strand
TTTATTATGGTCAGCCTCAGGGTGAAGTGTGTCTAATCAACAGGGTTTTCGGTCTCTAAGTACTTTTTAAAGGGAACATCATCGACTCAAATCTCTATTTGCAACAGTGCCTAATTAAATCCCTTACAATTCAAATTTTTCAGCAACGACTTATCTTTGTTAAAATAGTATTAATTTATTTTTTTTAGGACAAACCTTAACAAAATTACAAATTTGTAATTTGGTTGTCATTTAGGTGTATATATCTAGGAATTAGTATATGAAGAAATTATTTTTTGGTCCAAGATATGATTAGATTCAATAATATATATATGAAGATTGTTTTAGTTATTTTTACTATAGTTTTTTCAACCAGTAGTTTTGCTGATGGGGGACTTCGTTTCTTAGAGAAAAATTTAGAAATAATTAACAATGAAAAAAGCAAAGGGTGTGAAGAGAATTAATTCAAAATTATAATGAAGCACATATAACTAGGAAAACTAAAAATTAGTTATTTTTAGTATGGTGTAACTAAGATTAATTAATTTTTTTAAATCGAATGATAAATATATTTATTGTTTTTAATTTATTCTTTACCATTTTCAAATTTTTAAATAATCCGAAAAGACTATTTTAAACTTTAGGGTTACATATGCTCCTATACATAGGCAGGAATAAATATGCAACTTAGTATATTTGCAACAATAGTACTGGAAAGATTCATGTAATAATGCTTAAAACTCTCTAATTAGTTAGGGAGGCATTGGAATTGGAGAAAAAAGTAAAGTGCCCACTAGCAAATGTGGTTATTGGAGGAATTATCTCATCAACCCTTCTTATGTTGGTTTTATTACCAATATTGTCCCGGTGGATAAATGAAAAGAAAGCTTCTTGACCAATTATAGTAAGCAATTTTTAGCAGAAATATTGAGGCTTACTCAAGTCTCTCAGCTAATCGTAAATAGAATAAGGAAACTATTGTATGTCAGAAGATCATTCTCAGAGCCACGCGGCTGTTACTGAAGAGAATAGTAAGAAGCTAATATTTACTGTAGGTTTGACCACTACGTTTTAATCGTAGAAATTATAACCGTTTTTATTACTCAAAGTTTAACTTTTGTGATTATCTAAAAACACATAGCGGTCGAATGGCCATATTAACTGACTTAAAATCAGTCGCATACTTTAATGTAGCGGTTCTGATAGCACAAAAGTTCGCAGCATGAAAACGGAACCGGCATAATTGATTTATAGTGAACCCATACACTAAGCATAATGATTTAGAGGACGATAATCCCAATGAAAAAATTCCTTTTAGGAGCTGTTGCCGCATCTGTTTTGGCCTTTTCAGGCAATGCTATGGCCAATTTTGTGGCAGGTCAGGACTATCAGGTGGTCGCAAAACCAGTCAAAGTCGAAAAACCGGGCAAAATTGAGGTACGTGAATTCTTCTGGTATGGCTGTGGTCACTGTTTCACGTTGGAACCGCATATGCAGGACTGGTTGAAAAAATTACCCAAAGATATCCGTTTTGTACGTACACCTGCTGCAATGAACCCGCTTTGGGAACAGGCTGCACGTGCTTATTATGTTTCAGAAGCCCTGGGTGTGCGTCAAAAAGCACATTTACAGTTATTCCATGATATTCATGACAAGCAGCGTCCAATTTTAGAACAGGCACAATTGGCCAAGTTCTATACCCGTTATGGTATTTCTGAAGAGAAATTTAACACGACTTATAAATCATTCCCGATTTCGTCAAAAATTGCTCAGGCAAAAAATTTGACTGCTCAATATCAGTTAAGCGGTGTACCAGCGGTGACCGTGAATGGTAAATATATTGTGCAGGGCAATGATGCCAAAGTAATTCAGGTGGTGAATTACCTGATTGAAAAAGAGCGTAAAGCCAAATAAGACGCGATTGATTATCTCTAAAAAAAACCTGCATCGAATCTGCAGGTTTTTTTATTTAAACTGGAGGAATGGTTATTTACGTCCTGACTGCCGGATCTGGTGTTTCTATCGGCGGGCGATACCAGTGTAAAATTCCTCGGAATAAGAGCTGCATCTGCAACACGCTTTGCGCTTTAAAGTCATGGGATTGAATATGAATCGTGGATGGCTTTGTTGCACAAACCTATCTGTAAAGGGTTTTTCAGCGATATAATTTTCAAATGAAGAAGCCTGCACACAAAATCTACCGCACAACCAATTGGCCCGCATATAACCGAGCACTCATGAGTCGCGGAAATATTGCCATTTGGTTTGATCCTGCTACGCAATGGTATGCTCCGTCCATCGGTAAACAAGGGCGAAATCAAACCTACTCCGACGCAGTCATCCAATGCTGCTTAATGATTAAATCCTTATTCCGTCTGTCTTTACGTATGGTCACTGGCTTTGTGCAAAGTCTGATTAAACTTTGCGGATTAAATTGGATAGCTCCAGA
>NZ_JBQGUZ010000054.1:0-2512 GCF_052078135.1 Acinetobacter lwoffii | reverse complement strand
GTAAGCGTCCGCTGAATCCCATGCCTATTTTTTAATTTGAGTTGGATTTCCAGCGGTGTGGCAGTAATTCTTCTATTTGGGTCACTTTATGTGTCGGCAACCTTTTCAGAACATCACTTAAATAGGCATACGGATCCAGCCCATTCAGCTTTGCTGACTGGATTAATGTCATGATATTGGCTGCTCGCTGACCGCTGCGCAGCGAACCTGCAAATAGCCAATTCTTACGTCCCAACGCCCAAGGTCGCATCTGGTTTTCCACCCAATTATTATCTATAGGTAGATTGCCATCATCCAGATAGCGGCTTAAAGCTGGCCAACGCTTCAGAGTGTAATTGATGGCCTTGGCGGTTGGAGAACTCGATGGCACAGTCAGTTGATGTTGGTTAAGCCATTCATACAGTTGTTGCATCACCGGTTGACTATGCTGTTGTCGGTATTCGCGGCGCTGTTCTGCCGTACCATCGGTCTTTTTCCTGAGTTCTGCTTCTATCGCATACAGTTTCTGAATCAGCACCAATGCCTGTTCAGCGACCTGACTTTTCCCGGTCACATGCAGTTCATGGAATTTACGACGTGCATGGGCCATGCAGCCCACCTCAATGACCTGGCCTGATTTAAAGCGTGCTTTATAACCACTGTAATCATCACAGACCAGATAGCCCTGCCAGCCTTTCAAGAACTCTTCAGCATGCTGGCCTGAACGACTATCTTGAAAGTCATAGATCACTGCCTGAACTGGATTGTACTGTGTAGTGGCATAGGCCCAGACATAACCTTTCTTCGGTTTTTTCTCATCATCACCCATCCGCATAATGGTGACTGGTGTTTCATCTGCATGCAGCACCTGCTGTTGCAGCACCACCTCTTTTAAGGCATTGGCCAGAGGCTCCAGTTCTACACCGCAGCGACCTATCCAGTCAGATAACGTTGATCTAGAAAGCTCGATTCCCGCCCGCTGATAGATCAGACGTTGACGGTACAGCGGTAAATGATCGGCATACTTCGATACCAGCACATGGCTGAGCAGTTCAGGTGAAGCAATGCCTTTATCAATCACATAGGCGGGCATCGCTTGCTGAGTCAGGGTGTCACACTGATCACAGACCCATTTGCCACGTACATGCTGTTCCTTATAGAACTGTGCCGGTCTGAAATGCAGTTTTTCACTGATATCTTCGCCGATACGACGTAACTGGCAGCCACAACTGCATTGGGTTGATGCAGGTTCATGCTCAATACGGATGGTGTGTAGATGATCGGGCAGCAGTCGACGTTTAGGTTTATTTGCTTTGGCTTTGTGTGTCGCTGCATCGGTTTTATCTGCATTCAGCCGTTCCAGTTCCAAATCAACGGCTGCAATATCTTCTTCGACCGCTTCATCCCAGAGATGGATTTGTTTTGCGGTGAGATGTTCGTTTTTACTGCCGAATTTGTGCTTTTTAAACAGCGCCAGTTCATGCTCGTATTTTTGATTGAGAATGGAAAGATGTTGGTTGCATGCTTCAAGATGCTGAACTTTGGTATCTAATTGTTGGTTATCTTCTGCGAGTTGTTGATGCTGCATTGCCAACTGTCTGGTAAATTCCAGCAGTTGTTCATGGGTCAGTTGGCTTAAGTCAGGCAGCGTATTCATGACCGCAGTATGCCTGAGGTCATGACGCAGAGGAAATAGAACGTTTGGAGAATAGCAGAATGCACCAACCTGGTTTAGAGCATCGTCACTACCTGCTGTCGTCCAATGCGCTGCCAGGGCAAACCCTGGATCAGTGCCTGTAACTGTTCCGGGCTGAGGGCTACGCTTTCACCCTGGTGAACTTTAGCCCAGTGAAATTTGCCCTGTTCCAACCGCCGGGCACACAGCCAGATGCCCAGTCCATCATGTACCAGCACTTTCATGCGATGGCCACGTTTATTACAGAACAGGTAAGCACAATGCGGTTTAATGTAGCCAAAGGCTCTCAGCACCTGAGCCATAGCCGTATCCACCCCTGCTCGCATATCCAGAGGTTGGGTAGAAAGCCAGATTTCATCAATGCGGATCATGTTGCAAGTGCCTTGAGTAATTCTGCTAAAGCAGATATTTCTGATACTTGCCATTTCAAGCCAATTTCTGCTTTTGAGTGGGGTAAAGTAATTTGAACCTTTAACATGTCAGTAGGAGTAGGATCTAATGGTGCAGAGCAAGATAAGGCAATAAATGCAGGTTTATTCGGTAGTGGTGAGCGATCATTCCCTAGCTTAGCATCAATTAAGCGAATCCATTTGGATACAAGATTTGTATTCAATCCATGTTGCAAAGCGACCGAAGCAATTGAAACGTCCGGTGCTTTACAAGCCTGAACGATCTGCTGTTTAAATTCAGCACTGTATGTTCTTCGTTTTTTCGCAAGAGATGCGATGGATGTCTGGTGATTTGTAGTCATAAATTTTAGTCCCCACTTGTTTTTAAGTGGGGACTAAATTAAGGCTTATAGGATGAATTCATAAGGTGTGTTCAGCGGACGCTTAC
>NZ_JBQGUZ010000053.1:0-2857 GCF_052078135.1 Acinetobacter lwoffii | reverse complement strand
TTGTTTAAGATAAGATATAACTCATTGAGATGTGTCATAGTATTCGTCGTTAGAAAACAATTATTGTGACATTATTTCAATGAGTTATCTATTTTTGTCGTGTACAGAGATTATTATAGAAGCCCCCATGAATAAATCGCTCATCATTTTCGGCATCGTCAACATAACCTCGGACAGTTTCTCCGATGGAGGCCGGTATCTGGCGCCAGACGCAGCCATTGCGCAGGCGCGTAAGCTGATGGCCGAGGGGGCAGATGTGATCGACCTCGGTCCGGCATCCAGCAATCCCGACGCCGCGCCTGTTTCGTCCGACACAGAAATCGCGCGTATCGCGCCGGTGCTGGACGCGCTCAAGGCAGATGGCATTCCCGTCTCGCTCGACAGTTATCAACCCGCGACGCAAGCCTATGCCTTGTCGCGTGGTGTGGCCTATCTCAATGATATTCGCGGTTTTCCAGACGCTGCGTTCTATCCGCAATTGGCGAAATCATCTGCCAAACTCGTCGTTATGCATTCGGTGCAAGACGGGCAGGCAGATCGGCGCGAGGCACCCGCTGGCGACATCATGGATCACATTGCGGCGTTCTTTGACGCGCGCATCGCGGCGCTGACGGGTGCCGGTATCAAACGCAACCGCCTTGTCCTTGATCCCGGCATGGGGTTTTTTCTGGGGGCTGCTCCCGAAACCTCGCTCTCGGTGCTGGCGCGGTTCGATGAATTGCGGCTGCGCTTCGATTTGCCGGTGCTTCTGTCTGTTTCGCGCAAATCCTTTCTGCGCGCGCTCACAGGCCGTGGTCCGGGGGATGTCGGGGCCGCGACACTCGCTGCAGAGCTTGCCGCCGCCGCAGGTGGAGCTGACTTCATCCGCACACACGAGCCGCGCCCCTTGCGCGACGGGCTGGCGGTATTGGCGGCGCTGAAAGAAACCGCAAGAATTCGTTAACTGCACATTCGGGATATTTCTCTATATTCGCGGTTCAGCAGGCATGTCCCCTTTGAGGGCGACCCGACGACAGGATAATCGACCTTATGGTGCGCAAATATTTCGGCACAGACGGTATTCGTGGCAAAGCCAACGAAGGCGCGATGACGGCGGAAACCGCCTTGCGCGTCGGCATGGCGGCTGGCCGTGTCTTTCGTCGCGGTGACCACCGCCATCGTGTCGTGATCGGCAAGGATACGCGCCTGTCGGGCTATATGCTTGAACCCGCGCTCACAGCCGGTTTCACCTCGATGGGCATGGACGTATTCCTTTTTGGCCCGCTGCCGACAACGTATAGGAAGAATAAACGCCCTTTTCACCCAAGTCCAACAGCTTTGGACCGCAGTTGACTCTTTCGACACCCCTGCGATGCAACCCAATCCGGCTGACGGGGAGCCAGCAACGCTGAAAATTTACCCTCCTCTTTCCCACTAGCGGCTCCTTTTCCGACAACCAGCACGGCGGATCCCTGCCGCGGCGCTGTGAACGCAGCATTTTGATTGGTATCGTTGGCCTTCAGGCTCGTCAGTCAAACAGACCCAGGAGCAGCTCAGCCGGTGGCGCCCGGCTTTCGGGTAACGCCCTGGTCCCGCTGGTTTCGGCTTTGTGCTTCAGGTGATCAAGGATCTGCTTGATCACTATAGGGTCTTCAATGCAGGCGATGACTTTCATGGCGCCGCCGCAGCCGCTGCAGGTCTCGATGTCGATATTGAAAACACGCTTGAGCCGTTGCGCCCATGTCATCGACGCTCGCCGTTGTGCTGGTGTTGCCGGTTCATCAGCCACCCTGACCTTGTTGCCCCTGCCCCGTTTTGCCGGCGTGACCAACGCCCGGTGCCGACTGTTGGGTGCGAACACCCCGTGGAAGCGGGTTAGGTTGACTCTGGGCTTCGGTACCAGGGCGGCCAGCCTTGCAATGAAATCCAATGGTTCGAAAATGACGTGCGTGGTGCCGTCCCGGTACGGCGTCTTGAGCTGGTAGCGCACGTTGCCGCCTCGTGTTAACGACAGCCGCTTCTCGGATACCGCCGGGCGGCTGATGTACCGGCACAGCCGTTCGAGCTTCTTGCGTTCATCGGCCCTGGCCGCCACGCCGGCGTGCAGGCTGGACCCGGCTACCTTGCCAATCCCGTCACCGAACGGATCACCACTGGTCGGCAGAGTTTGCAAAGTGAACACCTTTCGCCCCGCCTGTGAACCGACAGCGATACGGTAAGTGATCGAGTGCCCCAGCAGGGGTGTCATCGGGTCGTCATCCACCGCATCCGAGGCCAGATAGCTGTTTTCGACATCCCGTTCCAGCAGGCCTTGCCGTTCCAGATAGCGACCCACCCGGTGGGCGATGGTGTGCGTCAGCGGCACTGTTGCAAATAACCACGAATGGTAAGCTGAAGACTGTTTTAGCTAAAGGTGCAGCATATGAATCCTTTCCATGGTCGGCATTTTCAGGGCGAAATCATTCTTTGGGCTGTGCGCTGGTATTGTAAATATGGCATTAGCTATCGTGAACTGCAGGAAATGCTGGCCGAACGGGGTGTGAATGTTGATCACACGACTATTTACCGTTGGGTTCAACGTTATGCTCCTGAAATAGAAAAACGTTTACGCTGGTATTGGCGTAATCCTACAGATCTGAGCTCGTGGCATATTGATGAAACCTATGTAAAAGTGAATGGACGATGGTCTTATCTGTATCGTGCAGTCGATCAACGTGGCGATACCATTGATTTTTATCTTTCTTCTAGACGTAATACCAAATCAGCATATTGTTTTCTTGGAAAAATTTTAAATAATGTGAAGAAGTGGCAAATTCCACAAGTGATCAACACGGATAAAGCACCCACATATGGACGTGCTTTATCACGGTTAAAACGG
>NZ_JBQGUZ010000052.1:0-3200 GCF_052078135.1 Acinetobacter lwoffii | reverse complement strand
CTCTGTGATTTATCACAGTTTCCTGACCTGACGAAGGCTGGAAAAATCATTAACAGAATATATTTGAGTTGAAATAATTTGTTCAAACTCGTTTCAAGTAGGCAACTACAAGAAATGAGTTCTAGCGAAATTAACTGAATCAAGCGTTTTGGTATATGAATCTAATTGAAGCTGTACGGTGCTTAAATGCACAAGACGCCAACTGTATGAGCGTGATGAGAGATCATCACAATCTGTTGCTTATCCCACTTGTAAGGATAAACGACTGTTTGGGGTTGTATAGTCAAGTAATTAAGTGCATGTGGTGGATGCCTTGGCAGTCAGAGGCGAAGAAAGACGTGATAGCCTGCGAAAAGCTCCGGGGAGGCGGCAAATATCCTGTGATCCGGAGATGTCTGAATGGGGAAACCCACTTACCATAAGGTAGGTATTGCAACATGAATACATAGTGTTGCAAGGCGAACGAGGGGAAGTGAAACATCTCAGTACCCTTAGGAAAAGAAATCAATTGAGATTCCCTCAGTAGCGGCGAGCGAAAGGGGAAGAGCCCATTAAGTCATATAAGTTCTAGTGGAACGCTCTGGGAAGTGCGACCGTAGACGGTGATAGTCCTGTACACGAAAGGGCTTATATGATGATGTCGAGTAGGGCGAGGCACGTGAAACCTTGTCTGAATATGGGGGGACCATCCTCCAAGGCTAAATACTCCTGACTGACCGATAGTGAACCAGTACCGTGAGGGAAAGGCGAAAAGAACCCCTGTGAGGGGAGTGAAATAGATCCTGAAACCGCATGCATACAAGCAGTGGGAGCCGGCTTAGTCCGGTGACTGCGTACCTTTTGTATAATGGGTCAGCGACTTATATTCAGTAGCGAGGTTAACCGCATAGGGGAGCCGTAGGGAAACCGAGTCTTAATAGGGCGTTTAGTTGCTGGGTATAGACCCGAAACCAGGTGATCTATCCATGAGCAGGTTGAAGGTTGGGTAACACTAACTGGAGGACCGAACCCACTGTCGTTGAAAAGCCAGGGGATGACTTGTGGATAGGGGTGAAAGGCTAATCAAACTTGGTGATAGCTGGTTCTCCCCGAAAGCTATTTAGGTAGCGCCTCGGACGAATACCATTGGGGGTAGAGCACTGTTTCGGCTAGGGGGTCATCCCGACTTACCAAACCGATGCAAACTCCGAATACCAATGAGTACTATCCGGGAGACAGACTGCGGGTGCTAACGTCCGTAGTCAAGAGGAAAACAATCCAGACCGCCAGCTAAGGCCCCAAAATTATAGTTAAGTGGGAAACGATGTGGGAAGGCATAGACAGCTAGGAGGTTGGCTTAGAAGCAGCCACCCTTTAAAGAAAGCGTAATAGCTCACTAGTCGAGTCGGCCTGCGCGGAAGATGTAACGGGGCTAAAACTATATGCCGAAGCTGCGGATGCATAATTTATTATGCGTGGTAGGGGAGCGTTCTGTAAGCCGATGAAGGTGGATTGAGAAGTCTGCTGGAGGTATCAGAAGTGCGAATGCTGACGTGAGTAACGACAATGCGAGTGAAAAACTCGCACGCTGAAAGACCAAGGGTTCCAGTCCAACGTTAATCGGGGCTGGGTGAGTCGACCCCTAAGGCGAGGCCGAGAGGCGTAGTCGATGGGAAATTGGTTAATATTCCAATACTTCTGTGTAATGCGATGAGAGGACGGAGAAGGTTAAGTCAGCCTGGCGTTGGTTGTCCAGGTGGAAGGTTGTAGGCATGTATCTTAGGCAAATCCGGGGTACTCTATGCTGAGAACTGATAGCAAGCTGTACTTGTACAGTGAAGTGGCTGATACCATGCTTCCAGGAAAAGTCTCTAAGCTTCAGTTACACAGGAATCGTACCCGAAACCGACACAGGTGGTCAGGTCGAGTAGACCAAAGCGCTTGAGAGAACTCTGCTGAAGGAACTAGGCAAAATGGTACCGTAACTTCGGGAGAAGGTACGCTGTTGTCTGTGATAGGACTTGCTCCTTGAGCGGCCGACAGCCTCAGAAACCAGGCCCCTGCAACTGTTTATTAAAAACATAGCACTCTGCAAACACGAAAGTGGACGTATAGGGTGTGATGCCTGCCCGGTGCTGGAAGGTTAATTGATGGGGTTAGCGTAAGCGAAGCTCTTGATCGAAGCCCCAGTAAACGGCGGCCGTAACTATAACGGTCCTAAGGTAGCGAAATTCCTTGTCGGGTAAGTTCCGACCTGCACGAATGGCATAATGATGGGGGCGCTGTCTCCAGCAGAGACTCAGTGAAATCGAATTCGCCGTGAAGATGCGGTGTACCCGCGGCTAGACGGAAAGACCCCGTGAACCTTTACTGCAGCTTGACATTGAACTTTGATCTTACTTGTGTAGGATAGGTGGGAGGCTTTGAAGTCGCGACGCTAGTTGCGATGGAGCCGTCCTTGAAATACCACCCTGGTAATATTGAGGTTCTAACTCTGTCCCGTTATCCGGGACGAGGACCATGTCTGGTGGGTAGTTTGACTGGGGCGGTCTCCTCCTAAAGAGTAACGGAGGAGTACGAAGGTGCGCTCAGCGTGGTCGGAAATCACGCGTAGAGTATAAAGGCAAAAGCGCGCTTAACTGCGAGACCCACAAGTCGAGCAGGTACGAAAGTAGGTCTTAGTGATCCGGTGGTTCTGTATGGAAGGGCCATCGCTCAACGGATAAAAGGTACTCTGGGGATAACAGGCTGATACCGCCCAAGAGTTCATATCGACGGCGGTGTTTGGCACCTCGATGTCGGCTCATCTCATCCTGGGGCTGAAGCAGGTCCCAAGGGTATGGCTGTTCGCCATTTAAAGAGGTACGCGAGCTGGGTTTAGAACGTCGTGAGACAGTTCGGTCCCTATCTACCGTGGGCGTTGGAAATTTGAGAGGATCTGCTCCTAGTACGAGAGGACCAGAGTGGACGAACCTCTGGTGTACCGGTTGTCACGCCAGTGGCATCGCCGGGTAGCTATGTTCGGAAGGGATAACCGCTGAAAGCATCTAAGCGGGAAGCCTACCTCAAGATAAGATTTCCCCGAGACTTTATGTCTCCTAAAGAGCCGTTGAAGACTACGACGTTGATAGGTTGGATGTGGAAGCATAGTGATATGTGAAGCTGACCAATACTAATTGCTCGTGAGGCTTGACTATACAACACCCAAACAGTTGTTGTAT
>NZ_JBQGUZ010000051.1:0-3742 GCF_052078135.1 Acinetobacter lwoffii | reverse complement strand
TATGACAAGCTCAAAAGAAATTATCAAAGTTCTGTTGCTTTAGCCTGTATATTTTTATGGCTACCTTTATAGGGTTAATTATGAACAGTAAATGTCAACAGACCCTAATGTATTAAATAATAATTTTCTCTTTTTTGATCTATTTTTTTAAGTATATCCTTAGCATCTTTTCGTCTTCTTAGTTTTACTAGTTCTGAAGCCATATATCTCCCCCCTAAAAATATCATTGTATATTATTTAACGAATCAAATAAAAAAGCCCCCTTTCGGAGGCTTCTTATTTAATACTTAACTTTAAGCTTTAGACACTGCAGGCTCAATTGAACCAATCTTTTCAGACTCATTGTCATGCATGATCAATGCAACAGCAATTGCAGTAATTAAAACCGGTAAACCGACTGCCATAAAGTTGAAGTAAGCAGGCAGGTTCATACCAAGCAAACCACCAATCAGGATCGGCCCTACAATCGCACCCATACGACCAATCGCAGAAGACCAGCCAATACCTGTCGAACGTACCGCAAGTGGGTAGAACTGCGCAACATAGCTATACAGCAACATTTGCGAACCAATTGACGCTGCACCCGCCAGAAACACCAGGATATAAAGTAAGAATTGGTTAGATGCAAAGCCCATAGAGCTCATCACAATTGCACCCATCATACCAAGGAACATCAGTACCGGTTTCAGGTGGAAACGATCCGCAAGAATACCACCACCGACAATACCCACAACCGCACCAACGTTCATTACCATCATGAACATCAAGCTGTTGTCCATCGAGTAGCCTGCTGCCATCATCAACTTCGGTAACCAGCTGCTCAGTGCATACATGGTTAACAGACAAGTGAAGAACGCGACCCAGAACAGTAAAGTATTGACCGCACGACCACGACGGAACAAACTCACCACGTTGGCTGCTTCAGGCACATTTTCCTGTGGCAAAGTGAAAGTTGTGTTCTCGGTAACTGTCAGATTTGGCGCCAAGCGACGTACAATACGACGAGCTTCTGGCTGCTTGTTCTGTTTCACAATAAATGCGAGCGATTCAGGCAGGAATTTCCAAATTACTGGTAATAAAAACAGTGGAATACCCGCGATAAAGAACATGATTTGCCAACCAAAACTTGGGGTAAACCACGAACCTAATAACGCTGCCATCACGCCACCGACCGCATAACCACTAAACATAGTGGTCACCAGCGTACTACGCATTTTTTGTGGGGCATATTCCGAAGTCAATGCCACCAGGTTTGGCATTACGCCACCAATACCAAGACCGGCAAGGAAACGTAAAATACCGAATTCGGTTGGGTTTGAAGCAAAGCCGCCGGCAAAAGTTAAACCACTAAATAATACAATACAGATCATGATCACTTTCTTACGACCGATCTTGTCCGCGAGGGAACCAAAGATCATCGCACCAAACATCATGCCGGCCAGTGCGGTACTTGCAAGCATTCCGGCCTGCACTGCACTTAAGCCCCAGTCTTGCATCAATAACGGTAAAACTACACCATTGATTGCGAGATCGTAGCCATCAAATAAGATAATGAGTAAACACCAAGCAACTACATTGAAGTGGAAAGGCGTGAATTTCGCATTATCGACTACAGAATTTACATCTATTTTTTCCGTTGTCATCGTTCTCATCTCCCATGAGTACTTGTCCATAACATCTTGTTGAAGACTGAAGTCAATCTTCAATGTCAGGCAATATACGCAAGCGGGATTTAAGGCACAATAAGACTAATTGATATTCTGCTATGCTCTCGGAAATGTCATTTATTTGCGTGATATGTCACACTATTATTAATATAAACTTTTGAATAATTGATGTTTATTTTTTAATTCGCCCAATATTTAAGCTCTATTAATCCGCTTATTCTTTTGACCAATTGAATATTGATTTAATTTCATACTAAAGATATGAAAAAGCCCCTTTAAGTAAGGAGCTTTTTTAACTGAGTAGGTTAATTACGAGAGTTTAAATTTTGGCTGTTTTTAATTTTTTCACCATCACGCGACCAGGTTGTGGCTTACGAATCATTGAAATAGCGATGATGCCAATAATACCCGGCATTGCCACCGCGATAAAGTTCCATTTATGTGGTAACTCCATACCAAGCAGCATACCAATCACGATCGGGCCAACAATTGCACCTGTACGCCCTACAGCAGAAGCCCAACCAATACCAGTAGAACGTACTGCAACAGGATAGTATTGAGCAACATAGCTATATAACAAGATACTGGTACCAATAGATGAGGCACCTGCTAAACTCACAAGTAAATAAATAACAGGGGTTGGAGAATTAAAGCCCAAACCAACCAAAGATAGTACACCGACAGTTAACATACTCATAAGAACAGGTTTAAAGTCAAAACGGTCTGCCAAAATACCGCCGCTAATGGTTCCGATCACGGCACCAATATTCAGTGCTAATAAGAACATTAAACTGCTGCCTAAAGAATATCCCGCTGCCATCATCAGTTTTGGTAGCCAGCTTCCAAGTGCGTAAAGCATGAGTAAGCACATAAAGAAAGCAATCCAAAATAAGAATGTTCCTGTGGCACGATTTTCTGTAAATAAAGCTTTTACTGATGCACTTTGGGTCTGATCAGCGCTAGCTAGAACCAGTTCAGTATCTTCTTGTATGTCTGCAGTTGGCTCGACTTGCTTTATAAAACGACGTGCTTCATTCACTTTTTGTTCTTTAACGAGGAAAGTTAAAGACTCAGGTAAGAACTTCCAAAAAAATGGAACAAAAAGTAATGGAATACCTGCAATGAAGAACATAATTTCCCAACCAAAACTTGGTGTAAACCATGTACCGCATAATGCAGCCATAATACCGCCCACCGCATAACCACTAAACATGGTGGTTACCAGTGTGCTTTTTAAACGTTTAGGTGCATATTCAGACGTTAGAGCGACTAAGTTTGGTAATACACCACCAATCCCTAAACCAGCAATAAAACGTAAAATACCAAATTCTGTTGGATTAGTGGTAAATCCACCTAAAAATGTAAAAGCACTAAATAAAGAAACACAAATCAAGATAACTTTTTTACGACCAATTTTGTCTGCAAGCATCCCAAACAGCATGGCTCCAAACATCATGCCAGCGAGTGCTGTACTTGCAAGCATGCCTGCTTGAACAGCACTCATGCCCCACTCTTGCATAAGTAGAGGCAGAACGACACCGTTAATTGCTAAATCATATCCGTCAAATAGGACAATAAACAAACACCATAATACAATGCTTAAGTGAAATTTAGTGAATTTTGCCTGATCAATCACATCATTCACACTTACAGTGTTTGCTACTCGCTTCATGTTTTCTGCCATTTTTACTCACCTCCTGTGAGTTTTTTTCGTTGTTTTCAGCACGACACATGACCTTAACTCTTATTTATTATTTTTAATGATTCTTATCGCCATGTCTTCGCAACAACTTAGTTCAACACAGCTACTTTTCATGCAATATCCGACTAAAGTCTTACTTATTCCTTAAAAATCTAAACCCATGAGTCTAGTTTTTAATCAATATTCAACAATTCCAAGAGCTATTTGACTAAAATCCCACGCATAAAAAAAACACCCCCGGCCTTATGGTCGGGGGTGTTTAGGAATAATGAGCTGGCGATGACTTACTCTCACATGGGTAATCCCACACTACCATCAGCGCTAAGAGGTTTCACTTCTGAGTTCGGGAAGGGATCAGGTGGTTCACTCTTGC
>NZ_JBQGUZ010000050.1:0-4682 GCF_052078135.1 Acinetobacter lwoffii | reverse complement strand
GAGGCACAACAAGGCGATATGTTGCTTGTTGAATCAGTTGATCGCCTATCAAGACTTTCTCAAGATGACTTCTCAATATTAAAGCAACGAATTAAAGATAAAGGTTTACGTTTGGTTGTAGCAGACTTACCAACAACACATGCTCAGCAGAATGGTATGACAGGTGAGATCTTAAGAGTAATTAACGATATGTTGATTGATTTACTAGCAACTATGGCAAAGCTAGACAATGACAAACGTAAAGAGCGTATTAAACAAGGTTTAGCGCGTTCAGGATATCAACCTAAAGGTAAGAAAGCTGATATAGCCAAACATGATAGAATAAAAGCGTTAAATAGTAAAAATTTAACAAAAGAAGAAATTGCTAAAGCTGTAGGTTGTGGTGTAGCAACTGTATATAGAGTTCTAAGAGGACAAAAATGAGTTTTGTTATAGCGGATTGTAGTTACTGTAAAACAAAGAACATTAGGTTCGATAATTTAGGATTCAATATAGTAGCTTCTACTGTATGGGATGTTTTTGCTATATGTAGTAATTGTGATTCGCCTACTGTTTTTCGCATGCTTCAAAAGGCCTCACTTCCATATGCTATTCATGATTCTCTAGTAAAAGCTAGACAGTTAGAAGATATAAAAGATTTAAACCTATCTTTATGTTTCACGATAACAAAGACAATGATTCCCCCTAATAAAGAAATTATTCCTTGCCCTGAACATGTACCGGACAATATAAAAACAGTTTTTGATGAAGCAACTCTTTGCTTAGCAAATAATTGTTATACAGCCAGTGCAGCTATGTTTAGACTTTGTCTTGATCTGACAACAAAAGAATTATTACAAGTGTGGCTAAAACAAAATACAGATTTAATTATCAAGCCTACACAATCTCAGAAAGATAAGTTATTTAACCGTATAGAGTTTTTAATTGATAATAGTGTTATTCCTTCAGATTTAAGAGAATATGCACATCACATTCGTTTAGATGGAAATGACGCTGCACATGATGGAAGTACAGAAAAAGAAGAAGCGGAAGATTTACTAGATTTTAGTGAGCTTTTCTTAAAGCGAATTTATACAATTAAAAAGCAATTGTTAGTAGCACAAGAAAGAAGAATAGCTCGTCGACAGAAGTAGCTTCTTATCTATAGGTGTACGATATTTTAAATAATTACCCTATATCAAATATAGAATACAGTTTAGGTGTTCAACTATAAGATGTATCTGGATTGTAACAAGAAGGGGGAGAAATTCCTGTTCTAATCTGAGTCTTTTGGTAGGCCCATTATTATAATTATCAATTAATTAAATAATTGTTTTGCTATAAATTCTTTAACACTTCCCATAAATAAATGAGAAGTTAATTTTCAGCACAAATTCAAAATTATTTTATTAGTATCGGTAATATAATGAATTGTGATACAAATGATTTACAAATGAAAAAGCCCCGATGACATACAAACTTGGCGGAATGGTGTCAATCGAGGCTTGAATCCTTAGAACATGTTTGCACATGATCTGTATTCATAATACAGCTTCATTGTGCATTTGCAAACAGTGAAGTTATGCAATGCAACAATTATCATTAACTCTTGATCAATTTAGAAACAGCATTCCGGCTAAGCCGTATGCCACCGATGACCTAGCTTTTGGTTTAAAAATACAAAATAAAGAAAAGGCACTTCTTAAGCGCTATCTGTCGGTCAATCATCGTTATTACTTAAAGTGGCTTGTCTTTGATCTTGATATTCCAGCTAGTGTCGCTGAATACAAGTATTCAATGATTGGAGTACCTGCACCTAATTTAATTGTAGAAAATCCTCAGAATGGTCATGCACATTTCCTTTATGAATTAACAGAAGCAATTTATCTAAGCGATTCAGCAAGAGATAAACCAATACGCTATGCAAATGCGATTTACAGCGCTTTACGGAGCCTTTTGGGTGCGGATGTAGGGTACACAGGGTTAATAACTAAAAACGCTTTAAACGATCATTGGAGAGCATACAGCTATCGTTCCCAGCCCTATTCTCTTAAATCCCTGTCAGAAAGTTTAGAGTTAACTTGGCAACAGGTTAAACAGCCAATTTCAACACAAGAAGCAATCTATCTGGGTCGTAACTGTAAAATCTTTGATGATGTTCGTCATTGGGCCTATGTAGAGATAAGGAAGTACAGAGGCAGTATTTATGATCAGTGGTACAAAGCCGTACTTAAACAGTGTGAACAGGTAAATATGAGCTTCACACAGCCTCTTGGATATAATGAAATCAAAGCAATAGCTAAATCTATTTCCAGATGGGTATGGAAGCGTGATTCATATTGCTACCAAGAGTTTATTGACCGTCAGAAACACAAAAGCAAGCTGGGAGCCTCTAAAGGTGGAAAGACCAGATCATCCACTTATCAAGTTCAACGAACTCAAGCCATTGAGCTGAGCAAACAAGGCCTAACACAGGTTGAAATTGCCAAACGTCTAAACGTCAGCACGAGAACCTTAAGAAACTGGAAAAGCGGAAAGTGCCCCTAAATCAGTTTAGTGACGTTGGTGTTCGTTTCCCCCAGATTGCAATCATGATTATTACCGAACTAAAACGGAATTTTAATAGCTCATTTAAATTATCTTCACTTCTAATATTGAGTGTATATGTGTACCTCTGCAATGCCTGATACATATGGCTCTCACATGATTCTATTTATGGAAGATTTGCATTCATCTCTATTGAGAAATTCATGAATTATTCTTTGCAGTATAGGATATAGATTAATATTCAATATATAATTATTATTATTTAGTTCTATGGATGATGGATTGGAATCAAGTCAAAGTAAAACAAAGAGAAATATGATTGCTTTATTGTCTAATTATCAATGGTCATATCAATACTCAATATTTTGTGATGTTAGTAATTTACATTTTGAAGAAGCTAAAGATGTTGCTATGTCATGGATACATGATTTTGATGATCTTAAATTTAGAGACTATTTAAGGAAGACTAGCAATACAGCAATATTATTCAATTTAAGAGTTCACATGATTAAGGGAAGAGAAGATAAGAAAAGATTTCCACAAATCTTTTTAACAATGTATTGCAATGATTCTTTAAGTTTAAATGGTTGTGAAAACTATTTTAAAAATACTGCTTATCCTCTTAATGTCATGCACAAGAGACTTTCTAAATGGAAAATACGAACAACTTGTGACGCCATAAGAACACAAGCTCTTCACAATATTAGCAGCTTAGATGGTAAAGACAGGATTTCAATTATTAATAGGAAATTACTAATTCCTAAACGCATCAATGAAGAAGAATAGGTAGCGTTACATGTCACTCTGATGTAACTTTAAATGATTTATAGGTTCAGGCTACAACTATGAAAGCGATGACTGTAATTGAACTTGCCAAGCTGTATGGTATGAATCGTCAAAGTATTTATAAAAGAATAAATAAAGGTGATTTGAGTAAGAATAGTAATGGTCGAATTGATCTATCAGAAGCTATCAGAGTATTTGGTGAGCCAGCACAAAGAAGTAACTCAAATGTCACTCAGTTACAGTCTTCTGAGGTACATAAATCGGCAGAAGTAGACATATTGAAACAACAGGTGGACATCCTTCAAAAACAGCTTGAACTTGCACAAGAGCGTGAACAATTCCAACGTGAAGAATTAAAAGCAAAGAATGAGCAGATCGAATCTTTACAGCGGTTACTTGGTGCACCAAAACCACAGCCACAAGTCGAGCAGGTACAGGAGCCGACACTTGAACCAATACAACCAACCCCTACACCAATATCAGAGCCTAACCGTATCATTCAGGAATCACAGACTGAACCACAGAAACGCCGTGGCTTGTTTGGTCGTGTAATACGTGCAGTATTGGATTGAGCTTTTTAAATATGATTATGTGTGTAATTTTGATGGCTATTCATCGTTTTTCTGAGGTGGAATGCTCGAGCCATTTTTAATGGTAATACAGAGATCAATTTTTATCGAAAAGTTACTTGATGATGAAAAACATTTTTCATAGCTTAATCTGAAAATCTCTTTAAATATGAATCCTAAAAATATTAGAAGCTTGAATGTATCGAAAAAGTGAGACATAAAAATTGTTAAAGTTTCCATCTGGGATAAACGCCTTATTAAATAACTAACTCATTTTGTCTCATAAAAGGCATAAAATCAAATTTAACTTAAATAACATGTAGTTACGTAGTAATATGTTGACATAAGAGATCAAAATTCTCCATTCTCATTAAATGTATCATTGCACTATACCTAAATCAGAAATTATCAAATGTCGAAATATCCTATCATTGAACTTATTTTTTAAATTAAAAGATAGTAAAATAGATAAATTATCACTATACTATTTTTATAAAGTCTAAATGATAATAAGGATTGCACATGACAACACGTATTTACGTTCGAGCGAGCACAAAAGATCAAAGTGCAGAACGAGCTTTAGATGATTTAATAAACTTCGCTAAAGACTATTCAGAAATTTATATTTCATACATCGAAAACTTCTCAGGTACTAAGTTAGACCGTCCTGTATTGACAAAGTTACTTGATGAGGCACAACAAGGCGATATGTTGCTTGTTGAATCAGTTGATCGCCTATCAAGACTTTCTCAAGATGACTTCTCAATATTAAAGCAACGAATTAAAGATAAAGGTTTACGT
>NZ_JBQGUZ010000049.1:0-6361 GCF_052078135.1 Acinetobacter lwoffii | reverse complement strand
CAAAGAATGATTTCACCTTGAAAGTGCCGACCGTGGAAGGGATTCATCTGCTGTATCTCGAAATAAATAAGATATTTAGCTTATCATGTCAGCCTATTTGCAACAGTGCCGGCTGATTCCATCTAATTGACGTTCAGTATTTTGTTCAGTTGAACTGACTCGAATATATCCGACCTGATTAGGCATTCTGTACCGTTAGAGTTTAGATAATTAAATACATATTGTACCGAAATTAAATATTAAGTCTATAAATACGGTTTTTGAGTTGCTTTTTAAGACTTTATTTTGTTCCGTTAGGCTATAGTCTAAAGTAACAGAATGAATATTCTACCCCCGATAGAAACAGCCGTACTCTGGGGGGAGATTTTTTTGATGTGCAGGTGCCGACCCTTACCAGAAGGCACTGTTGAAAATAACCACGAATCGTAAGCTGAATACTCTTTTAGCTAAAGGAGCAGCATATGAATTCTTTCCATAAAATTTAGGCTTGTATACCCAGAAAAATGTGGAACTTCTTAGGTTTCATACATGAGGATTTTGATAGGCTCACTGACTATTTTAAATTGTGTGCCTTAACTCTCTGTTCTAAAAGGCTATTCAGAATTTTTAGACTGTTTATTTTGAACATTCTTTTTACTCTGTGGTGGCGATGCCGTAATTGGACCTTGCAAGATGCATGGTCGTGTATGGGCGATGTCCAGAAAGAATTTGACTCAAAACTATTTTAGTTGGGAAGGAATGCTAAAAATTGGAGATTGATACATCTCATCGTTTGTTTAAATATTTTTTGATTAAATTTTCCCTTTAAAAATTCTATTTTTTTTAATGTCTTAACTTGTATTTAATATAGGAGATCCCCATAACAACAAAAGCACTACAGGAATACAACAATATGGCGAATCCACAAAAACACTATGCTAAGTTCCACACAAATATTCGATTAGGTCGTTATGACGAAGAAAGTACATTACGTGAAAAACGTGACCTTTTGATTAGCACCTTAAAAGATGAACTCAAAAAGGATCCAAATGGTCCTCAATTTGTTGAATACTTTAATCAAGGTAGTTATGCCTTGGGCACAGGGATTAAGCCTAAGAATGGAGATTATGATATTGATGTAGGAGTTTTATTAGATTGTGACAAAGAGGAATATGGCTCAGTAGAAATTAAAAAAATTGTTAGAGATGCTTTAACTCATTCAAATAGAACTGTAACGATCAAACGACCTTGCGTAACTGTCACTTATCTCAAAAATGGTAGTCCCGATTATCATGTAGATCTGCCCATCTACGCTGAAGACGACAAAGGCAATATGTATCTAGCTCGAGGTAAGGAATTCTCCTCTGAAGACCTTAAGACTTGGGATATTTCAAATCCTACTGAACTTACCGATACAATTTTGGGAAAATTTGAAGATGATTCAGATTTACGTCATCAGTTTAGACGATGTACTCGCTACTTGAAACAATGGCGAAATGAGAAAGGTCTAGATTTTTTTAAGAGTATTGCTATCACTACAGCTGTATATGAGCATATAACAGCTGAAGATTATGAGAATGATAATAAGGTATTACTTTCTATAGTAAATAATGTATTAGATCAATTCACTACCTTTAGCATTGATCCAGAAAATAACGAGTATTACTTCAGACTCGTAATTAATTTACCTGCACATCAAGGTGTAGACTTACTCGAAAAATTGACCCGAAAACAAATGGAGCACTTAAAATCAAAACTTGAAGATTTAAAATCATCTTTAGAAGCTGTAAATGAGGAAACTGATACAGTAGAAGCTTGCAAAATTTTAAATAAAACTTTTGGAAGACAATTCCCTATCCCTGAAATACAAGAAGTGTCCGAACCAGTAGTACAAACTTATTACACTCAAGAAGGAAAATCTGCTTAGGAAAACTCAATGTTTTTTGATAACCCAAAGTTAGACAATATTGAAAAGCTATTAAGTGAACATGGAGCTCAAAATATCCATGTCACTTCTATTACTAAGGATTGGGTTAATCTAAAATTTGATTTTCTCATTAATACACAACAGGTTTGCCTTGGTCTAATTTTTCAAAATAGAGCTAATTGGACGATACCTCCCATTTTTAGAATATTGACACGACCAATGTCTGCCTTAGATCATGTGAGTCAAAGTGGGGAAATTTGTACTACGGATCATCAAGGTGAAAACTTTGAAGGCTATAGACATAAAGAACTTATTACTGAATTCTTTGAAAGGGCTATAGATATACTCAAGCAATCTTTTATTAATTTTCAATTAAACAACCGAGTAAGCTTGTATAACGAACTAGAAGGATATTTAGGCAGCACTCAAAATATAAATGAGGATGTAATATTACATTGCGACCCTACTTCTACATTTAATTTATATGGTTGGTTAAGAAAATCATCAAAAGGGAATCATCAAATATTAGAGCATATTGATGATGGCGATAGTTCTTACATAAACCACAACCAGCTCACAAAAGTAAAAATTCATAAGATATTATTAGAAGATGCTTCTGTTTTCCCCATACCAGATATAGGAGATTATTTTAATGAGGACTATTTTCTAAAAATTGTTAATACCCTCTCTAATGAGAACAAACGATCTTTGTTAAAACAAGGCAATCATTATGCCCTAGTGGGAATTCCAAATGAACATGGATTTGCTTATGTGATTTTTTATTATGCCATTTGGTATTCTTTCAAAGAAAAAGTATCCTTCAAAGGCTTTAAAGTCTCTTTAACACAAAGAGCGTGGATAGATTATTTATTAAATAGAACGGGGCAAGAGAAAAAAACAAGACATATAGCGATTATCGGATGTGGGGCTTTAGGCTCAAAGATTGCAGAGATATTAGCTCAAACAGGCGTAAATAAATTTTCTTTCATAGATCCAGAGCTTTTAAAAACAGATAATATTTATCGTCATTCTTTAGGTTTGCAGTATGTTAATACCTATAAATCTACTTCTTTAGCTAATAAGTTTTTAATAGAAAGGCCCGGATTAACTATTTTTCCATTCGTAAGCCATGGTGAAAGCTGGATAAAATCAAAAATTACTGAAGATATTGATACTATCATCATAGCAATTGGCCATACTCCTACTGAGATTTCTCTCGTAAAAACTATTTATGAAATAAGTGCAAACATTCAAGTAATAATAGGCTGGTTAGAACCTTATGATTTAGGTGGACATTTTATTTCTTTCAATAATAAACATGTAGGATGTTTAAACTGCTTATATTTTGATGAAAAATCAAATAAAAGTCTTACCCCTATGTATAAATATGTACAATCTGGACAGCTAATTGCTAAAAATATTACAGGGTGTGCTGGTGCATTTACCCCCTTCTCTTCTTTAAATTGCATGAAGCTAGCAAGCTATATTTCTGAATATGTCCTGAATCAACAATTAGGATTTGTTTCTATTTCTGGCGACAATCAGAATGCAAATAAAAATGGAATAATTACTACCCCTTTTTATAATTCAGTAAATAATTCAAATGGAATTAATATATTGAATTTAAAAGAAATTTATAAAGAAGTATGCCCATGTTGCAATACATAACTCAAGGGAGGATTAAATGTGACACACCTACAGGCCAAGTCTTTATTATTCAAGCAAATGTTTTAAAGAGTTTAAAGCAATTTATACAATTAGAATCAGATTCTCCAGAATCGGGTGGCATTCTAATTGGAAGAACAGACATAGAAACTAAAGCTAAAATCATTGAAAGCTTTACCTCTCCTATGGAAGGAGACTGTCAAACACGTATGTCTTTCTTTAGGTCAAAGTCCCACCAATATGCTTTAATACAAGCTTGGAACGAATCTAAAAAATTCTATAATTTTCAAGGCCTATGGCATACACATCCTGAAGATGTACCAACACCCTCTCCAACCGATTTAAGGGATATAGATACTGTTCTAAATGGCATTACCAATCTTAATGACCCAGTTTTATATTTAATAATCGGAAGAGTAAAAACTGGAATCTGGATTGGTAGAAAAAATTTTAAAATCAAACTGTTAGGTTATATTGAGTTAAATTGAAAATGCAACTAGACCCATCCCTAAGTTTACAGACTTCTTTATCAGCAATAGATGATTTATCAAATGCAAATAAATATATAGAAGAAATTTTAAAGCATATTTGTATAGATTCATTAGGTGTATTAGTTGATGAAGAACGTAAAAATATAATTTTTGTCTTATTGAAAAATAAAAGCCCTGAAAGTTTTTTCCGTATAATTCTCAATTATGATGATACTTTAACTTTTGTCCGAAGATTGCTTGCCAAAAAAATTTCCATTTATGCACGCTTTCTTCAAGGTCACATAATTGATGCCCACACTCTACATGATTTTGAAAAGTTAAAAGAAACATGGAATTTAACCTCCTCTCAAGAGAGCGAAGTTAAAGATGTAGATTTTGTTCCTAGAAAGATTCCTAAACAAAAACCAAACCCTGTAAACCAATTAGAATATTTCATAAAAAGAATTTTTGATTTTGAGCATCTTACAGGTAGGGGTAACGATTTATCTGAAAAAGATAAAAACCAGATTTATCTCTCAAGTCATGGCCGATGTATGTTTAAAGGATGTGGTGCAAAATTAAACATAGATGAAATAACTGGATTTGAAGGTACATATGGCGTTTTAGCTCATAATGTTGCAGCATCAGAAAATTCTACTCGCGGTATCCCCTTCTTCTCATATCAACTATCAGATGATCCAACGAATATTTTATTATTATGTGAAAAACATCATAGGTTAATTGATAAAGTTGCTGGCGCAGAATATACAGCTTCAAGACTCTCGCAAATGAGAAGTAATTTCACAGCACAATGCGAAGATTTATTAGATTCTTTAAGCTTTACTCCTATGCCAGTGTATTTATTTTTCTGGCCCGTGAATCGCAATATTCCTCAGTCTCCTTCACGACGTGATATTGCAAGCTGCCTTCTCCCATTAAAATCTATTTTGCATAAAGATAAGACACTAATTCATGAACCATTACCAGCTCATTTAAGAGCTTCAGCTGATGAGTTCTATAAAAAGTATTTTTTAGAAGAATTTGAAGTTCAAACAGAACAATTACTTAGGGAAACTAAATTTGATGATAAGAGAGTAGCTATTTTTGGCTTCGGCCCTATGCCATGCCTAATAGCATTAGGAAGTAAATTAGGAAATAAAGGGAAATTTATACCTATGCTTATGTATAGGGATGGAAGTTGTTGGATGTGGCCTGATCTTATATGTACAACCAAAGCGTATGAAATTAATAATTTCAGTGAAATAGAAGATTGTACTGAAATTACTATTAGATTGAATCTCACTGCTGATCCAGAAACCTCTAAAAATAAGGCTGTTGAATTAGGACATCCGGTAATTAATATTACTGCTAAACCAGAATATATGGGGAATGGAGCAATAAGAAATCCTGAACGAGGACTAAGTTTCATGCAAGATATTCATGCGTTATTTCATAGTCTAACAGATAAAGGAATTACCAAAATTCATGTCTTACCATGTGCATCCAATGCTGCTTGTATATGGTTTGGACAAGCATTTGATCTGCATCATCCTGAAATGGTTATTTATGATTACTTAAATAATTCAATGGTTCCAAGACTTCAAATTCGAAATAATGGAAGCAAGAATGAAATCGCTGTAATTTAAACAGTATATTTGATAGTACTTTCATACCATTAGATTTAAATATGACATTAGTAAATGGAGTTTAGCTCTAATGGGGCTTTGTTGCATAAATATCTAAGACTATGATTTTGTTTAATTTATTTTTGGATTAAAATTTAAACAAATCCTTAAAAATCAGTATCTTGAAGAATGTTTATACAACAAAGCCGTTTTAAACTAAAAAATGTTTGTAATACTATTTTATTTAAATCACTCTGCGATCTAGGTATTAAATTTAAGACTTTCCATGGTTTTAAATAATCTTGCAGATTTTTTTGTGGTTCGAGAATATTTAAATCTTTATTAATATCAAAATTTGAGGGAATTCCATTTGTATTTTTTGCTAATAATTCCTTAACTAAATTTGTTGGAATAGCTCCATTTAAATGAACGTGTAAATCACCCTTAGGAAGATTCACTATCATATCTTCATTAATTTTTTGTAGTGCAGACATAAGTGTAGAAATTAATATAGCTGATTGAATTTTATCATAAAATCTATTTCCAAGTTATTTATTTTTAAATTTTTCTATTTCAATTCTGAATGGCTTTGTTGCACAAACCTATCTGTAAAGGGTTTTTCAGCGATATAATTTTCAAATGAAGAAGCCTACACACAAAATCTACCGCACAACCAATTGGCCCGCATATAACCG
>NZ_JBQGUZ010000048.1:0-7079 GCF_052078135.1 Acinetobacter lwoffii | reverse complement strand
TCAACTTTTGCCAGTGTTGATCTGTCAGCATGGTACGAGGCATAGCGAATAGTAAAATTGGGTTTGGCGATTTGATTTTACTACTTCGCTATTTTTTTAAACTAAAAGTGTTAACACACCCTAAATAGCTTTTACTTTTTTGAATGTATTAATTTTCTATCTTGTAAAGTTTGAACATCGTTACAAATTGCTATGTATATAACCTATAACTTAGGTAGAATAGCCTCAATTTAAAATGAATTTAAAAATTAATATTTGGGAAAACATGTGCGACATTTTCAATTAATTCTTTTATTGGCAGGCGGTATTGCCACCACAGGATGTGCGGTCACCTCTGGTTTACAAACCTACGACTTACCTAGCGAAGGCGTTTTTCAAACCGACCTCGGCACTACAGTGAATGTCATAAAACTTACTCAAGATTCTATTATGGCTGTTCAGCCTGCTGTACAGAATATTCAACAAGAATATGCCCATCTATTTAGTGCACAGCATCGTAACTACAGTCTAAGTGCAGGGGATATTTTATCTATTTATTTATGGGCTTATCCAGAACTCACATCTCCAACGAATATTAGTAGTGATCAGTCTGCTCAAGCAAATGGTTTCCAAATCGATTCAGAAGGTTATATTCATTTCCCGATTATTGGCCGTTATAGAGCCGCAGGAAAGCCACTGACCCAAGTCAATCGTGAATTACGCAGTCAGCTATCACGCTACCTAAAAAACCCCGATGTAATCGCACGAGTAGTATCGTATCAAGGTCAACGTTATTCGGTTCAAGGTAATGTTCTGAAAGGTGGTCAATTCTATTTGAGTGATCAACCTGTTAGTGTTTACACTGCTTTAGGTATGGCAGGCGGTGTAAATGCAGAGCAAGGTGATAATGCTTCTATGACCTTAGTCCGCCAAGGACGCTCATATAGTCTGAACACTGTAGAGCTAGAAAAAGCTGGCCTCTCACTCCATAATCTGCTGATTCAGCCCAATGATACCTTATATGTCAATAATCGTGAAAATCAGAAAATTTATGTTATGGGTGAATCTGGAAAAAATCAGTCATTACCTATACGTGATCAAGGGATGAGCCTGAGTGATGTATTAGGAGAAAGCTTGGGCTTAAATCCGCTTTCTGCCAGTCGGAGTAAAGTTTATATCGTTAGAAGTCAGCCAAATGTTCTTCACACTGAAGTCTACCAAATGGACTTGACCAGCATTGCTGATTTTGGTCTCGCCAATCAATTTAAGATGCACAGCAATGATATTGTTTATGTCGATGCATCTGGTTTAGCACGCTGGCAACGTATCGTAAACCAAATTATACCTTTCTCCAATGCTATTTATAGTTTCGAGCGTTTAGGGAACTAATGAAAATTAATAATATTTTAGTGGTCTGCATTGGCAATATTTGCCGTAGTCCTATGGCAGAATACTTTTTAAAACAGGAATATCCGTATTTACAGATTGAGTCTGCGGGTATTTCCGGTTTAGTCGGTCATGCAGCTGATAAAAAAGCCTGTTTATGTATGCAACGTTTTGGGATTGATATGAGTCCACATATTGCGAAAAAACTGGATGCCGAATTGATCAAAAAAGCTGATCTGGTTCTTGTGATGAGTCAAAATCAGCAAAAGCATATCGAACAGACTTGGCCTTTTGCTAAAGGTAAAACGTTTAGATTAGGTCATTGGCAAAGTAAAAATGTTGCCGATCCTTATCAACATGATCAAGCATTCTTTGATGAGACCTGCCAGTTGATTCAAGCCTGTATTGCTGACTGGAAAAAATATATTTAAGTTTTTTAATATTTCACTTTTTGATATTTAAATTATGAGCCAAACCGCCAACACCGAAGACACTATTGATTTAAAAGAATTATTTTTTTCTTTAATTGCGCAATGGAAACTTATTGCACTGTGCATTATTTTAAGTCTGATTTGTGCCTTACTGTATTTAAGAACCACACCGGATACTTATGCAGTAGATGCCATGGTACAAGTCGAAGATAGTAAAGGTACTTCCACTGCATTGTTAGGGGAGTTATCAAGTATGATCGAACAAAAATCCCCTGCTCAAGCTGAGATTGAAATTTTAAAGTCACGTTTAGTGCTGGGTGAGGTCATCAACCATTTAAATTTAAATATTCGTGTATCTGGTACAGAGGATAGTTTCTGGAACCGGTTAATGGCCAACCATGAATATGCCACTGAATATTCAGAAAAATCTGTATTATTCAAAGATAATCAAAACAGTTTTGATATTCGCCAATTCGATATCCCTCAATACTTCCAAGATAAAAAATTAATTTTAAGTTTTGAGCCAGGAAAATACACTCTAACAGATGAAAAAACTGAACAAGTGGTTTTTTCTGCCCCATTAAACCAAGTGAGTCAATCCTCATCTGAATATGGTCTCTGGAAAGTGGCTATTTTTAGTCAAGACAGTTTCGATGCCGCTTATAATATTGAAAAACAAAGCTTGCCTGCTGCGATGCAATCTTTAACCGCCAATTACTCAGTTGCTGAAAAAGGCAAGATGAGTGGTGTGCTGGGTTTGAACTATCAAGGCCATGATAAACAACATATTACTGAAGTTCTGAATGCCATTCTGGCTGCTTATAGCCAGCAGAATATTGAACGTCGTTCAGCAGAGACTGCTCAAACACTTAAGTTTTTAGAAGATCAATTACCTGAACTCAAACAACAACTTGATGCTGCAGAGCGTGAATTCAACCGTTTCCGTCAGCAATATAATACTGTAGATGTGACTAAAGAATCGGAATTATTTCTAACTCAAAGCATCACTTTAGAAACTCAAAAAGCGGAATTGGAACAGCGTGTTGCTGAAGCTTCAGCCAAATATACCGGCGAACATCCAATGATGCAGCAAATGAATGCGCAACTCAGTGCAATCAATCAAAAAATTGCTGAGCTAAATGGGACTTTAAAACGTTTACCTGAATTACAACGTCAGTACTTACAATTTTTCCGTGAAGTCGAAGTGAAGCAACAATTGTATACAGGTCTGCTCAATTCGTATCAACAACTTCGAATTGCTAAAGCAGGTGAAATTGGTAATGTACGTATTGTAGATACTGCGGTTGAACCCATTGAACCAATTAAACCAAAGAAATTACAGATTCTGATTTTAGCAATTTTCCTTGGTGGTTTCTTAGGAACATTGCTGGCATTGTTACGTAATATGATGCGCTCAGGTATTAAAGATGCGGCTCAGATTGAAAATGAGTTGGATCTTCCTGTTTATGCGACGATACCACGCTCTTTAATCCAAGAAAGTCGCATCAACCTGCTAAAAAAGAAAAAGAGTATTCCTATTCTTGCGGTTAAAGATAGCAGTGATATTGCAATTGAAAGCTTGCGTAGTATGCGAACAGCGATTCATTTTGCCCTCATGAATGCCAATAATAATGTAATTGCTATTTCGGGACCTGCTCCAGAAATTGGAAAATCGTTTATTACTACTAACTTGGCAACTATTCTAGCGCAAGGCGGAAAAAGAGTATTAGTGATTGATGGTGATATGCGTCGAGGTTATTTACATAAGTATTTCAATGCCGATGTAAAACCTGGTTTAGCAGAGCTGTTGAATCGTCAAAATACCTATGCAGATGTAGTACAAAACTCTACTGTAGAGAACCTGTTCTTTGTTACTCGAGGCAAAAGCCCAGTCAACCCTTCTGAACTTTTGAGCACGGATCAATTTAAAGCATTTTTAGATCAGGCATCAGCCTCTTTTGATCATATTCTGATTGATACTCCACCAGTCCTTGCCGTGACAGATGGTATTATTATTGCACAGTACGCAGGTGTGAATTTATTGGTTGCACGCCATGGAAAAACCCAAATTAAAGAACTTGAAATTACTGTCAATCGTTTTGAACAAGCGAATGTAAAAGTTAATGGTGTTATTCTAAATGACGTACAAAAAGGCTCTGCTGGTAGTTATGGCTATAATTATGCCTATGCTTATACAGCTTCCAAAGATGAGGATTAATATAAATTTGATTTATATTAAGTAAATTTAATTTTCTGAAAAATTAAAGTGTTTTTCAGAAATAAGAGTGTTGATTAGGCTGTTTTTTACAGAAAGTCACTTTCTTAAAACTTATTATAAAAAGGGTAATTAAATATTGTAGGGCTTCAAACAGATTTAAAAACATTCAATTTAAATCTGTTTAAAGTTTTTTATGTTTGTGTGGGTAATAAATACATTGTATCTAAGCTAGCATCAATACTCAGTAATAGAAAATCTATTGATAAAGAAATCTTTAGAAAAACTAAGCTGGATTAATTTCTGAATTATTTTGATCCAATCTAAATAAAGAACTATTAGATCTCTTTCATAAATCAAAAAATGATCTTCTTTTTGATGAATATTTGTACTTCAGATTTTTTAGCATTCATGCATAATCTGCGGATGAAATACATCGATTCAAACAAGCTTTCTGATCCTCAGTTCAAGCGATACACCGGCATCTCATGGTCAACCTTCTATTTAATGGTTGAGCAATTGAAAATGCGTGTCCCTGCCAAAGGCAGACCGGCCAAGTTAAGCCTGGAAGATCAGGTTCTGCTCTGTCTGAGCTATTGGCGGGAATACCGAACGTTATTTCATGTTGCGACGAGTTACGGGGTTTCAGAGCCAACAGCTTCACGAATTGTACATCATGTTGAAGATTGTCTGATTCAGTCCAATCTGTTTAATTTACCCGAAGGCGAAGGCATCGACTGGAATATTGTGATTGTAGATGCCACGGAAATTCCAATCCAGGAACCTAAAAAACAGAAGAAAAGCTATAGCGGCAAGAAAAAGACCCATACCTTTAAAGTACAGGCCATAATTCACTACAAGATTCAGCAAATCCTGAGTTTATGTAGCAGTCGCGGTGCAGTGCATGATTTCGAGTTGTTCAAACGCAATTTAAACCAGATTCCTTTTGGGGCTTTTATCCTTGCAGATAAAGGCTATCAAGAAATTTATGCTCTGCATCCGAATAGTCTGTTGCCGTTAAAAGCCAAAAGACACTGTAAACTGGATACTGAACTCAAAATCTATAATCAGGAAATCAATAAAAGAAGAGTAGGGATTGAACATGTATTTGGTCGCCTGAAAACCTTCAAAATACTTGCGGAACGTTATCGCAATAGAGCTAAAATACTCGGTTTGAGATTCAATTTAATTGCTGGAATCTATAACTTGGAGCTGAGTAAAAAATGATTTATGAAAGAAGTCTATTACTAAATATAAATAGCATTATCAAATTTTAATGTTAGGTATAGCCTCCTCCAAGGTGGATCTATCATATCGCTACAAAACTCAAATTTAACATGATTAAACAGTATAACCTAAAGACACTCAAGACTATGATTCTATATTTCAAGATTAATTAGTGCTCTCATTTTTAATAATATTAGATAAAAATTTAATATTGAAAGCTCCTTACCTCTTGAGAAAACAACCATTTTCGAATCAAAAATGGTTGCCTAGACCAACGACAGAACGAATTTATGTTTGATCATATTATTTTACCTCTTTTGTAAATAAAGAAGTATCTGTAATATTTTTTTTCGAAAATCGTGTAGCACCTACTTCCTGGTCAGGGGCATTAATTCCCTCTTGACTTAACATCACTTTAGCCGTTTTAAACATAATTTTAAAATCAAGCCACATATTATACTGTTCAACATATTGCACATCTAATTCAAACTTTTCTTCCCAAGATAAATTATTGCGTCCACTTACCTGAGCAAGTCCTGTCATACCAGGTTTTACTTCATGTCGTCTCATTTGTTCTTCAGTATAATGTTGGAGAAACTCTTTCATTTGAGGCCGAGGTCCGACAATACTCATATCTCCTTTTAACACATTAATCAGCTGAGGCATTTCATCTAAACTAGTAGAACGTAATTTTTTTCCAAATGAAGTGATGCGAAATTTATCAGGTAAAGGATTACCCTCCTTATCTATTGTATTCCTCATAGAACGAAATTTAATCATTTTAAATAATTTACCATTTTTACCAGGTCGTTCTTGATAAAAGAAAATTGGAGAGCCCAAATTTTTTTGAACCTTATACGCCACTATAATAAAAATTGGAAATAATATAATCAAAGCCATTAATGCAATAACTATATCAATTAATCGCTTAGATACATATTCTTTACTTTCAAATAAATCAGCAACGGAATAAAAATGTACTTGAGGTATTAAAGAATTTCTTAATATTAAATTATCTTTATACATAAAATACCTAAATTTTTTTTTATTCATTTTATTTGATCGATCTTTTTCTGAAGAAAACTGTATTATTTTACTTCTATACTCCCCCTTATTTTCTGAATATTTTTTTAATAAAATATTATTTTTCTCATCAAACAAAGGCTTATATATTAAAATATTACTTTCTTCATTTTTTTTGATCTTATTTTTATATTTTTTTAGATCCATTAATAAACACCTCGATATGTCTATTTTTTTTCAATCATATCAAGAGTGTTATTTTTTAAGTAGAGGTATATTTTAGATGAAGGCTATCAACCAAAAAATAATCTTATATTAATATTTTTTTTATTAATTTTTTTATTTAAATATTATCAATGAAAATTTATTTAATGTTGCAATAAAATTCTTATAATTTTTTCAACGAAATAAGCCATTTCGTAAATTATTTCCATTTAATAAGCCCTACTAGATCTTAATAATAAATATAGAAAAGTATTGTTAATCCAATAAAATATTAATTACAAAATACAATATAGCTCACACTAAAAAAAATGTGACAAAATGTAAGGTAATTCTAGATATTGTGATGAAGAACACAAATTTCACATCGGATCAACAGGATCAACAGGATCAACAGGATCAACAGGATCAAGAGGATCAAGAGGATCAAGAGGATCAAGAGGATCAAGAGGATCAAGAGGATCAACAGGATCAACAGGATCAAGAGGATCAAGAGGATCAAGAGGATCAAGAGGATCAAGAGGATCAAGAGGATCAAGAGGATCAAGAGGATCAAGAGGATCAAGAGGATCAAGAGGATCAAGAGGATCAAGAGG
>NZ_JBQGUZ010000047.1:0-7737 GCF_052078135.1 Acinetobacter lwoffii | reverse complement strand
TTTATTATGGTCAGCCTCAGGGTGAAGTGTGTCTAATCAACAGGGTTTTCGGTCTCTAAGTACTTTTTAAAGGGAACATCATCGACTCAAATCTCTATTTGCAACAGTGCCAAAAAAACCAACTTCAAGTTGGTTTTTCTTTTTTAATCATCAGTGGCGACCTTAACACCATATCCAATTAAACCTGCAAGGCTAGCATAGGCTATTTTGGCATAAATCGAACCCCACCAGACCGTAATTTTACTGGCACCAAATTCCCGAACCGTTTGCCCCATAAAATTAGTGGTTTCATAGAAATTTTTAGCAGAATAACCTAACGCAATATGATCAAGGACAGGGAATAAACTAAAAGCTAAACCTACTGCTGCTGCGGGGAAAGTAAACTCTCTTGATAGACCGAATTTTCCAGTAATAAATACAAGCGATACCACGATAATTAATCTAATGATAGTCCATAGCATCACTGTGAAAGGCAAGTTAAAGATGCCTGCTCCCTGCCACGCAAGACCGCAAACAACTAACACGATAAAGCCTACAACTATCAGGAATAATACAAATTTATCATGATCATCTTTACTCATTAAAAAGTCTTTTATGGTTTGTTATTTTCACTTGCTTATGCCAGGTGAAGTTAGATTCTAGGTGTATTTCTAGGGGTAGTATTAAGATTGCTTTGCAGCTTCATCTTGTGATTAGGAGCATTCAAATTTTCTTCCGGTGCAGTAATCTTTTGCTTCAATAACTGCTCACGGTACTCGCTATAAACTTCAGTTTTATTGCGGGCAGTAAAACGGTGTGCGCTCTGATCTTTAAACTCTGTGAAGTACCGATCTGAATACTTAACAGAAAGTTTTTCAAATGGAATCTCATATTCCATATCATTGATTCGAGCTTTAATCATTGGTTTATCTTTCATCTTGTAGGCATCAAGAACCTTTAATTCTGTTCCCTTCTCAAAGGTTTCTTTCTTAAAGAATCCAGTCTTGATCTGTAACCCTTCCTCAAGTTTGAGAAGCTCACCTTTTGCAATTTTCATACCTCTAATGCTACCGATCTCATCACCTAAAATAGATTTAGATTTAAGATTCGCACGAACCTCGGTAACAATTTCTTCCTTCGTGAATGTACGATTCTCTGAAGTTAAAGCATGTATCTTCGAGTTAATTCCGTATATCTCCCGCTTATCTTCAATATGGTGGCGGTGATCTTGCAGATATGCTTTGATCAATTTTTCTTGCTTGTCTACTAAAGTGAAGTCTGTAGAAAATTCTTTCTTTTCTGATCGTCCTAGAACTTTTTTGAAGTTTTCAAAAGGTGTAACTTCTTTTTCAACAGGATTGTAATTCTGATCATATGAGATTTTCCCATCTGGACGTTTAACGAATTCTTTTTCATTCGTGGTAAACGACATAGCAGAATAATTAATTTCGACATTATGTTTATGTCGGGTCAAAGCAACATAAGTTAAATTAGCATTCATGTTCTCACTCGCCACAATATAGGCATTATCAACAGTCATACCTTGTGATGAGTGAATAGTATTTGCATAACCATATTTAAATTGGTTGTATTCATTTAAATCTACTTTAATGATCTCATTATTTCTATCTGACTGAACCATCATAAATTTAATGTTATTAAGATTATCTTTTTCAAAACCGATTACTTTTGCTGTTTCACCATTGCTAACTTTTAATTTTGAATCATTCTGCTTAAATACAATTTTTTCTCCGACAGTAATTTCAATATCACCGAAAGCAGTTTTAACATGATTACCAGTAGCAGAAAGTTGACCATTTTTAATTAATACATTTCTTGCCATGCGGTTTAATTCATTCACATCATTATTTGAATGAGCAAGCATTAACTTATTTTCGCTAGAATCTTCACTCCAAGATTTAATAGTTTTGGCTAGTGCTAGATCGTGAGATTCATATTCATTAACAGCATTAATGGTCTTATAAATATCTAATGCTTTGTCAACTTCATGCTTAGATAACAACTTAGATGCTTCAATCATTTTCTCTGATTCCTTCGCATATTTTTGTCGTTGTATATTTTCTAATGAAGCAATATTTTTCTTATCAAGGTTATCTTGAATATGAGCAAAAGCAGAACCAGCACTAACAGCACTTAACTGATAACTATCACCAACAAGTTTTATTTGAGCATCATGCTTCTCTACGATCATGAGAAGTTTTTGCATGTCTCTTGAGCCGACCATCCCCGCTTCATCTAAGATCAAGACAGTCTTATTATTGATCTCAAAATTACCACTTTCATATCGGGCAAGGAATGAAGCAATTGTACTGCTTGGAATATTACAATCGTCAGAAATAGCTCTAGCTGTAATTGCCTGCAAAGCAATACCATGAACTTTATAATCTGAAGTTTTGAAGGCTTCAGAAACAGCACTAAGAACATAAGACTTACCAGTACCAGCCGAACCATTTAGCAATGAGATTCGATCAGTAGAAGTCAAAGTATAATAGGCTGCTTCTTGCTCTCTATTGAATGTTCTTTTATCAGCAATTTTTACAGCATTTAAAGTGAATTTTTCAGTTAAATTAAATGGCTTCTGTACTCGACTTTGCTCATTGGCATTGTAGATAAATGCAGTAATAGAATCTTCAATTCCGACCAATTCTTTTGATGAGAATACAACCTTATCTTTCCCAAACAACATTGCCATATCAGGACAAGTCATTACAGCTTCATAGGCTTTAAGATATTGTTCTTGACTGTCAGTATGAGCCATAACAAAACGCTCAAGATCACGGGCAGTAAATACAGACTGATTAGAAGTTAAAGCTCTAATAACTTCCGAAGGACGCTCAATAATAATTTCGCCATTTTGATGACGTATATTTTTTATATTTTCATTAATGAAATATTTATGATTACTAACATAATCAGCCCTGAAGTTTTGACTGGATAATTCAAGCCCCTGAGCCTTATAACTTCTATGATCTATACGAGCATCAAGACCTAAATTTTCGCAAAAATCGTTTACATGGTTAGCCCATGATAAGCGTGTATCTGCCACAAAAACTTTAGATGAAAAATAGCGATCTTTACCTGCCCCGCCCTTTTCAGGATTAGTCGGATTGTAGCGTTTAAAGTGTTGTACTTCGTCACGATCAATACCATCTAATTTTCTTTCACTAAACATCAAATGAATATGAGGATTTTGTTCACCATCACTTGCTAATGGGCTATGAATTGCATAGGAATATGTGAAGTTTTTACCTAAAGTCTTATCTACAAATTCCTGTACTAATTCTTCACGTTGTTCTTTATTCAATTCTCTAGGCAATGAAATTTCCAATTCAGTATAAATACGTCCATTAATGCGTTCGTTCTTATCTGCTGACTTCCAAAAATGAGCAGCATCTTTAGCCCAATTTGGTAAATTTCCTGATTTTATATTTTCTAAATCTTCTCTTTTGTATTTACCTTCACGATTTATATAAGCGTAATGGCTTGCCCCTCGACTTCCCGAAGAACCGTATTGCCTACCTGATTTAACTGATAAGTGATAAATCGCCATAATTCGCCTATTTTGAATCTGCTTTTTTTGTTTCTCGGAGAGAAACGCGGAAGCGTGCATTCCAACTGCTGTTGTCATGATAACTTCAATATATATTCGCTACAAGGTGATAACCCATAGTTCAGAAACCCCAAATCTGAGGGTCTATAAGTGACACGATTAATAAGGATTTTTTTAAGCTATAAACTGTAATTTTTTGTTATTAGATAGACATTAGGATATTTTTTAAACTAAAGGACTGAAAGCCAATTTTAAAATTTTAAAAATCCTATAAAAAATGATCACCTGGCTAAATATTTTTCAATTCAAGTCATACTCAGAATAAATATTTCTTTAATTGTAAAAGTCAGAAATTAATAATTTAATATGATTTTTGTTGTTTAGTGCTGTAATAGATTTCCTCTATTTTTAGTTATGCTATGATTTAAAAATATTGACAATGAGGAAGTGGCAATGGCTATCGAAAATCTAAAATTTACTGAAGATCAAAAAAAGTTTGTAACTGATGAAATCTCTCGTTTGAAGGGATTAGAGAATAGAAACCAAACTGAAGATTTAATTTTGTCACTTGTTAAAAGTATTGAATCAGGCTCACCAACAAAGCAGCAAATTAGTTCATTTGAACGTGTAATGAAAAATGAATTTAAAAAACATAAAGCACGTTTAGAATTAGAAAAAATTAAGGAAGATGAAAAAAAACTTTTAGCTAGTTTGAAAAAAGATGCTCAAGCTGCTCAAGTTAAAGATCGCAAAAAACGTGAACATAAATTAATTTCAATTGGTGCGCTTTTTGAAATAGTAGATTTCCCAACTGAAGATAAAGGAATTATTACTGGTGTTCTTTTAAAGGCTCTTGAATCATATAAATCCAATCCCCAACATTTTGACAGTTTAAAAATTGCTGGTGACAAATTTATTGCTGATCGGGAACAATCAAAAAAATCTAAATCAACTCTAGTTGATAATTCAGGCTCTACAAATTAAAGAATATTCAAACTGGTAAAAATATAATTTAATTTTTTTCAGTCGCAACCCTGCGGGATTGCTTTGTTAATCCCGCTTATAGGTAACATGGAAGTAGTTGCGGGTCTGCGGTCAGCTAGCCAAAATCACAGATTTTGTCTGCTTCGCTTGCCCCATTCAACAGTAATCAGAGAAGGGAGGATTTTTCAGATTTTTCAGTTCGCAAAGTAGACACTTTGCTCTGCTCTATCGTTTAGGATTCAATATCTTTTTTTGAAAATTCAAAATAAATTAAATCTTTTTTACCTAGCTCAACCATTATTGAATTATAAAAATTGACAGGTAAATTTATAAATTCCTGATGCTCCGACCATAGTGCTTGTTCACCTTTGAATAGATATTTATATCTTGGATTGCCAAGTTCTATACGCTCTTTTTCTTTTGCAATTACTTCCGATCTGATTGCATTAAGCATATCTACAATTTGAATTGCTTTAGGGTCAATTTGATATTCCCTAGAGCTTTTCCCATTAATCCAAAGTTGAGCATCACGGCTATTGTACTTAGTTTCTTCCGTGTGGACTACCTTGTAAAATTCAATTATTTGCTCTGGGCTATATAAACCATTTCTGAAGCATTCAATTTTGAATTGAGCATTATTCATTTTTTCAGTTCCTTAATATTCATTATATGATACGCAATGAACCGCATTTTTTTGAAGCATTAGAAATCTAAACATCAAAAAAATGCGGGTGACTATTACCCCTATTTATTTTCAAATAAGAGCCTTAAATATAATTGCCAATCTTTATATATTAATTTTGAATGCTTCATATTTTCCTCTGTAGTGAATTGACCCCCTTCAGGGGGTCAACTGTTTTATGCGTATGATGATGTATAGCAGCGTTTATAAACTTTTGTACCTGTCGGCAATAATTCAAAATCTAATACTGTTGCATTTGCAGACTGATGAATCACGATATAGTTATCCATGATCTTTTTTTTCATTGGCTCTTTGCTGGTAAATTCATTCGGTAAAGGCACAACATAACCTTGCATTGAACCTGTTGCATCATAAGCCTGTTTAAGTTCACGGATGACACAATATGCCCGGCTTTTCTCAATAACTTGATAGAAGTCTACATTTGTTTGCTCATATCCCCATGAGGTATATAAGATCGTCCCGATCTCTAACTGATCACGGAATTTTTTAATTCGGGCTTTTTGTTCTTCCTTGTTCTTGATGGCGTTTTGATGGCTCAAGTTGTCTGATTGAATATTTTGAGAAACAGCTTCTTTCATACGTTCAACTGTTTTAAATCTAGTGTAGATAAAAGGGGGTCGTTTGCGGGAGAGGGCGAAATCCTACGCTAAGGCTTTGGCCAACGATATTCTCCGGTAAGATTGATGTGTTCCCAGGGGATAGGAGAAGTCGCTTGATATCTAGTATGACGTCTGTCGCACCTGCTTGATCGCGGCCGCGATAGCTAGATCGCGTTGCTCCTCTTCTCCATCCGCGTTCCAAGCTGCGGAAAGGCACCCATAAGCGTACGCCTGGTCGAGCAGGCGACGCGGATCGACGTCCAGCGCACGAGAGAATGCGTCCGCCATCTGTGCAATGCGTCTAGGATCGAGACAAAGGTCGTCTCTGTCAGCCGGATCGTAGAACATATTGGCGGCGCCAAAGCCCACTTCACCGACCAGACCGACGGGATCTATCACCAGCCAGCCGCGACTGGAGAACATGATGTTTTCATGATGCAGATCGCCATGTAGCCCACGCAGTTCCGAGGCATTGCTCATCATTTGATCGGCTATAATCGCCGCGTGGACGTAGTCAGTTTGACAACCTGCGTTTTGATCATCGCGCGCCCGCTGAAACAAAGCTGCAAAGCGATCCCGGATCGGGAGAAGGGCAGAAGGCAGGGGTTCCTCAGATGCGGCATACAGCTTCGCCATTAGTTCCGCTGCAATTTCGGTCGCCTGGTAGTCGCCGTGCTCGGCAACGATGTGAGAGAGCATTCGCTCCCCGGCATATTCGAGCAACATCAGATTGTTCTCACGACCGAGCAACCGGACTGCTCCCCTCCCATTGCGCCATACCAGATAGTCGGCCCCGCGCAGTTCATCAGCAATGTCTTCTATAGGTTTCAATCCCTTGACGATTGCAGGAGTCCCGTCTGGCAATGAAACTTTCCAAACGAGGCTGGAAAAGGTGTCCGCAATGAGAACAGGTTGCGAAACGTGCCAATGAGCAGGAAAAACAGGCGGCATGAACATCAACCCCAAGTCAGAGGGTCCAATCGCAGATAGAAGGCAAGGCGTTCGCGGTCGGGGGCTTCGATCCCCAATACATTGAATAGGACAGCGAAGGCGCGCTCTGCTTCATCTGGCGCTGCCCAGTTCTCTTCGGCGTTAGCAATCATGAGTGCCAAATCGGCATAGCGATCTGCTGTTCCGAGCCGCCCAAGGTCGATCAGACCCGTGCATTGAAGAGTTTTAGGGTCCACCATGAAGTTCGGCATGCAGGGATCACCATGGCAAACAACCATATCGGTGCGCTCTTGGTCGAGCCGCACCGGTAGCTCTCGTTCGACACGAGCCAAAAGATCGAGCTGCGGCGTACTCTTGTCCTCGTCCGGTAAGAAGTCGGGATTGACGGCATTGCGGGACACCACATCAACGGCGCGTCCGAACATTCGCGACAGCCTGCGCTCAAACGGACATTGATCAACCGATAGGCTGTGAACAGCGCCAAGTTGCTGCCCCATTGACGGCCACGCTTTGAGCAAATCCGCTCCAGACAGATCAGCCGCCGGTACTCCCGGAATTGCCGTTATCACCAAGCATGCACCCTCCTGTTCCTCCTGCCAGTTGATCACCTCGGGGCAAGCCACACCTCGACCTTTGAGCCAAATGAGGCGGTCACGCTCTCCAGCGAGCTCACCGCGGCGGGAAGCAGGTGCGATTTTCGCGAAGGCATGCCCGTCACCACGTCGAAAAACAAAATCACCAGATTCTCCGCCTCTGACAGGCAACCAGTCAGAATGCGATTCACCAAAAAAAATATTAGTTCGATTCAATGGAGGTTCCTTCAGTTTTCTGATGAAGCGCTCTGTACACGACAAAAATAGATAACTCATTGAAATAATGTCACAATAATTGTTTTCTAACGACGAATACTATGACACATCTCAATGAGTTATATCTTATCTTAAACAAAT
>NZ_JBQGUZ010000046.1:0-8163 GCF_052078135.1 Acinetobacter lwoffii | reverse complement strand
GTGTTGATCTGTCAGCATGGTACGAGGCATAGCGAATAGTAAAATTGGGTTTGGCGATTTGATTTTACTACTTCGCTATTTTTTTAAGCTAAAAGTGTCAACACACCCTAGACATCCATCACATCTCTTGAGAAAAAACGAAGAACATGCAGTGCTGAATTTAAACAGCAGATCGTTCAGGCTTGTAAAGCACCGGACGTTTCAATTGCTTCAGTCGCTTTGCAACATGGATTGAATACAAATCCCCTATCCAACTGGATTCGCTTAATTGATGGTAAGCTAGAGAAATGATCGCTCACCACTACTGAATAAACCTGCATTTATTGCTTTATCTTGCTCTGCACCATTAGATCCTACTCCTACTGACATGTTAACGGTTCAAATTACTTTACCCCACTCAAAATCAGAAATTGGCTTGAAATGGCAAGTATCAGAAATATCTGCTTTAGGAGAATTACTCAAGGCACTTGCAACATGATCCGTATCGATGAAATCTGGCTGTCTACCCAACCTCTGGATATGCGAGCAGGTATGGATACTGTCATGGCTCAGGTGCTGAGAGCCTTTGGCTATATCAAACCGCATTGTGCTTACCTATTCTGTAATACAAACGTGACCATCGCATGAAAGTGCTGGTGCATTATGGACTGGGCATCTGGCTGTGTGCCCGGCGGCTGGAACAGGGAAAATTCCACTGCGCTAAAGTTCACCAGGGTGAAACCGTGGCCCTCAGCCCGGAGCACTTACAAGCACTGATCCAAGGTTTAGCTTGGCAAAGAATCGGTCTGCAGCAAGTGGTAACAATGCTCTAAACCAAGCTCGGCCATTCTGCTATTCTCCAAACATTCTATTTCCTCTGCGTCATGACCTCAAGCATACTGCGGCCATGAATACGCTGCCTGATTTAAGCCAACTGACCCATGAACAACTGCTGGAATTTACCCGGCAATTGGCGATGCAGCATCAGTCTTTAGCATAATCAAATCAGCAATTAGATGCCAGAGTTCAACATCTTGAAGTCACCAATCAGCAATTAGATTCTAAAGTTAAATCTCTCTCTATTCTCAATCAAAAATACGAGCATGAACTTGCGCAGTTTAAACGGCATAAGTTCGCCCAGAAGAATGAACACTTAACGGCCAAACAAATCCATCTTTGGGACGAAGCGGTCGAAGAAGATATCGCAGCTGATGAATTAGTATAAAAACAAAGTTAGTAAATAAATTATATAAATCAAATACTTTTTTATTAAATATAAAATTTATTTGATTTAATTTTGTTAATTTTGGGACTGTGTTATTCTACTATTGTGACGCTAAAAATAACTTACCTGTGCAGAAAAAAATGATGACACCATTGCTCATTGATGCATTAACAATTTCTGAAGGCAGGTTTGAAAAACCATGCCCAGTTTTAGTTTTGAAAATGATGTTACTCAATGAGGAAATGAGCCGGGAGTTTTCAGAAAAAATTAAAAATCAAGCATTACTACTGCTCGCGATATATCGTAAGTTACTGCTTGCTGTCGATAGGGACTTATGTAAGGTAAAAACTCTAAAGGATAGTGTGAAAAGAAGACACTGGGCTAAAGTGGATAAAGCACAGGACAAGATGGTGGTTGCAGGCCAACTTCGACTAAAGAGTTTAGATCCAGAAGAAATGATTTTATTTTTAAATACACAGCATTTTTTGAAAAAGCTGCCGATTTCCTTTGTTCAAGAATTGGTTAATTGGGCATCACCGGTGGTGAGTGGTAATTTTTTAATCGAAAATGTTTTAGCTGGTTATATCGCCCAGAAGCTTTTGCCATTAGAAAGAATTAAAGTGAAAGAGCTGGGTAAGTCTGTGCAACCATATTTTCATTTAGCTAACTTTTCTGTATTTTTACCTCGACTGGAGGAACTTTATCAAAAATATCAGCAGCAAATTGTTCGTGTGGCACCAATGGCAGAAGTTGCTTTGGCTTTAACAGACTTGAAGAAGGCAAGAGTCTATCGTATTCGGAGTAGTTCATGAAAAGTTATTTCAAGAAGCTCCTAGAATGTATTAATCAGAATGAAAATATAGAAGAAAAAGAACTGATCCAAGCATTATTTTTGTTGCGTGCACACTATAGCTTAGCTGGCATTGTTGTCATTTGTCAGCGAATCTTTACATTGATTGGGGATGATGAATTACCAGAATTTCGTGATGAGCTTAATACGTTAAAGATCATTAGTAGATTGCAGGATTCTGAGGAATATGCACATTTTTTCTCAGAAACAATAGATAGAAACACACATACACCCACGCCATTACGTCCATACACTGGAGACAGTGGAATTTGTGATTTGCTATTGATTCAAGCAGGACGAAGTCGAAATAATGAGAGTTTTGATACAGTAATTATTTGGTTTTTAGAGCAAATATTTTACTTTCAAAAAAAAGTACATACCCTAGGGCTTTATAGTAGTTATTTAAAGGGTGATGGAAGCATAAAGCTGAAAGCTCAAAAAGGATCTCGTGTGTATAACGCCTTTTTAGCAATCAGGCTGTTGGGTGATCAAGGTAATGAGTATATTTTAGAACAAGTCAAAGAATTACTTATTCAAAATTCACCGAAACAACTGATTCATTTGATGTCTGCTGGTTCTGAAGATAAACGATTAAATGATGTTTTTTATATATTAAAGCTGTTTTTATCCCAAATTTGGCAAAATGATCCACTAAAAAATAAGAAGAAACGTCGAGAATTTTTACACCGTATAGGGTTAAAGCATAGAAAACTGATCTTGCAACGGTACGGCTCATTAAGTATTGCTATTCAACCTTTAGAGGATGTAGATGAAATTCATCGTGGTCTAGTATCTGAAGTATTTGAGGATAATGAGATTGAAGAAGATGAAACACCATTGGAGCCATTGTTTACATTTTTTTTGGCAGAACAATCCGATTTAATTCGAGGTTTTTATGCCTCTAAATCTACTTCTCAACATATTGAAGCTGCAAATGTTGGTTTAGTTTGGACCAAATCGCGATTGTCCTTAATTTCAATTCAAGAAATATTTAGGCTCTGTCAACCATCTCATACTGATACCAGCTTAATTTTACGCGCAAAATTAGCTTTAATATTAAGTTTACTCACAGGACGTTCGGTGAGTGAATTAACAGCGCCTCGTTTTAGTCAAAATGCAGATCAGAATAATATTGCTATTCAGTATGATCATACTTTATCTGCGTATGTATTAAGTGTGTTTGCAGGGACACCGACACTCAAAAAAAAACCAGAAGATTCTAAATTTCATGTGCCATGGACCAATGAATTACATTTGGTTTTACCGATTGAACTCAATGATTTAGTGAGTCAAGTCAAAAATCTTGGGATTACAAGACATCATATGGCAGTTGAACGTGACGTGAGTGAACTGATTAACCGTGTACCTAAAGAGCTAGAAATCAGCCTCAAAAGCATTCGAGATATTCTTCCACGGTTGTTATATGATCATAGCCAAGGTGATTTAGCTGTCGTTAAAGCAGTGACTAATGCATCAGGTCGAAATTATGATAACTTGATTCATTATGCCTCTTTTGAACAGAGGCAACTTGAGCAACTCTGGGCTGCTTGTTTAAGAACGATAAAAATTAATATTCCTGAATATATATACTCTTCCAATAAGCGTGTGGGTAGCCCAATTGGAATAAAGATTGTTGAAATACAAAATGAAATTACACGAATAAAAAAGAGAATAAATCAGGCTTCTGAACATAAAAATTGGCAGGTGCTCTTTGATAGCTTGACGTTGTATACAGCATTATGGATGAATCTTGCAACTGCAGGACGAGGAATTAAGCAGCCCTTTCCAAAGTGGATCAGTCAGCAAGGCTGGGCATTGATTCAAGATAAACATCATCAAGATGAATCAACCGATCGTTATGTGCCATTGACGCAAGCGTTGATCAAACAGATTCAAGGTTTACGTGGTTTGATGGGAATGCTAGGGGAGCAAATTGAACCACGTGTTGATTTATCATCTTATGCTGTGCAACTTTGTGCTCCTCATCAGATTGAAGGTTTAGTTAGAAATTGGGCACGGAAGTTGGTTCGCTCTGATTATAATCAGTTACCTGGACGGTTCAAGGACGCTGGACTTGGGCACTGGATACGGGGTCGTCATCCATGGGATATGTTATCTGTATTTCCTGTATCAGCTTTTCAACAACAGTGGCTTGATGTACAAGAAAACTTGCAAAAACAATTAGGTTTCGAATGTCTTGAAGGTTTTGATTTTTTTAAAATCAAGCATATTCCAACATTTGTTTTAACCCAAGAGACTAAAACAGCTCAAGTAGAGACGAAGCTGAGAATACAATATTCAGAGAATGATGTAAAAGAATGGCTGAAAAACTCAGAGTATGAGTCCTATTGTCCGTTGATTTTTGAGGAAAATCCTGAGCCACAAGTAGCTTTAGAGCTTGGACATGTATTAGCTTCCCATTTAGCTAAAAATACAAACATTGATTTGCCAGAAGCCATAAAGGCATATTGTGCTTATATTCGCGATAAAACTAAAATTCCTTTATTCGTTCAACTTCCTCAAAAAGCTAATCGTACGTGGCTGACATCTGAAAATAGTTTTAGTACATGGAGTTATACTGAACAAAACTTACTTGATCTTATTCAGAAGGATTTAGAACATTTACCTGAACATCAAAATTGTGATATTGAAATAGGACGTTTGCTGGTTGTACTCTCCATGTATTCACAACTGTGCAGAGTGAGCTATTTACAAGCGATGTTGGAGTTTATTGCTTCTGATCAATATATAGTCGCTATGGGGAATAGTCGGCTCGTTGAGCTAACAGTGAATAATGATAGATCTGTGACGAAGATACGCCGTACAGTACTGTTAAGTCCTTATGTCTCGACTTTAATATTAGTAGACCGACAGTATCTACAGCCCCGATTAAAAGAGATTTTAGCACAGTCAAGAAATCAACAAAGAACGGCTTGGCAAAAGTGTTTTAATACATATTTAAAACAAATAGGGCTTAAGTCAACTCTATCGTTAGCTCAATGGTTGAAAGCTTTACAGCAAAAGGTGATGTTAAATAGCACTCCGTTGATTGCAGGTTATATATCAGGCCAAGTCCTGACGGAAGATCTTTCAATAAATGAATTATTACGATTATCCGAATATGAAAAATTAACCACAGGTTTAGATAGCACTGAGCCAGAAAGTGAAATAGAAATAGGCGATGAGCAACTACATTTGTCTGATATTTTAGCGATGATTCAGCAACTAAAAGGTGAGTCTAGATCAAGCATTTGGCTTAAACAGCTTGCTAGTAATAAAACGAATCACTACTCAGTCAATTTATTAACATGCTTTGTGCAATGGTTGATTTTACGCTGTGATGCAGAAGAGTTAAGTCTACAGAATCGAAATATGATTCATCTACATTTGGCCATCGTCAGTGCAGGTATATTGGGGTTTTCAGAAGATTTAACAAAAGATAGCCAGATTGATGAAGATGTATTTCAAAAATGGATGGAGTTGACGCAAGAGCATTTTCCACACCGCAAGCATCTCGCTGCGTGGAATCGCTTTAGAGAATTTTTAATTCAATTAAATGATGATCGTATAAAGTTACACAAGCGTACAGCGCATCAAGCAAGTGCTAAGGTTTTTTCAAAAAATGAAGTGCGGCAGATCGTTCAAATATTACAATCTGTAGAATCTGGGGTGAATGATACTGTTTTACGTCTAGAGATTCAGCGTCATTTTCGTTTATCTGCGGCGATGGGTGTACGCCGTTCAGAGACACTTCATTTACGGCCCTTAGATATTGATGAGGATATGCTCAGAATTCGTCCTTATGGTGAGCATCAGCTAAAAACACTCGGATCAGAACGTGTTGTTCCGATGAATTTATTAAGTCAGACGATTAAAAAGGGATTAGATGATGTTTATCAAAATAAAAAATATTCGATATTAATGTCTGATGAGAACAGTGAACATAAGCCTTTTTTTGATCAAATATCTCAAATATTAAAGAAAGTCACTGGAGATGTTGATCTCAGCTTACATCATTTAAGACATACGTTTGCAAGTGCATATACTTTAAAGTGTTTGCAAACAGTGGTGGATTTTAAAGTGCTCACGATAGAACTGCCATGGCTACAAAATTGGATGCCATCGAATGAACAATTTAATACGCTAGTAGGCAATGAAGGACAGGTCGGTCAAGGGATTAAGGCGATTGGTCGAGTACTTGGACATTTACATGAATCGACAACATTAAAGCATTATATTCATATCTTATTTCTAGCTACTTATGCCTATAGCATGCAACAACAGCAACCCAATTTACATACTGCATTTTTTAAGCGAGTCATGAGTCGGAGTAATTTATTCAGGCATTTCCAAGCGATTAACCAACAGAATAGTAATCTAAAATATGAGTTGAGAGATACCATCGAAAAATATGTACTCAAAAAAAGACAAACTCAGAGGTGGGTAATCTATGCTCAAAAAAGAGGAAATTCGACGGGTAAAGTAATTAAACACGAACTATTTCAAAATATTGAAGATATTGAGCGGTATCTTATTTCTGGGCAGGGGCAGCCACAATTAGATATTGAGTCCTGGAAGAGAGCTTTAATTACGATGTCAAACATTCCTTCAGGTAAACGTGGTTCAAATATAGGAAGACATCCATTATTGACACAAGGAAAGTTAGCACGTTTGCCTGAATTACTAAGTGCTGTAGATTTTAATTCCGCACAAAAAATTTTAGAGCGATTTGATTATTTAGAACGAAACCAATCAGACACTTATAATTGGTTAATAAAAAAATGGTTGTATGAGAGTAATGTAACAAAAGTATTGATGCATTTTACGGCAGAAGATAAACCTATGCTTTCACTTCTTATAGAACATCAGTTTTTTCCGGTAGTGATGAAACATAATAAATATGATTATTTTAGAATAATGTCTCAACAAGCGTCATTAAGCGCCGTGCGATGGGTACTTGCGTGGTTGAGTGTACGATATTTAGCGATTGGAGATCATATCTGAATCTAAGTATATATGACTTATGCACGCTTTGTTACACAAAGGTTTGAAAGACAGCGCTACCTTAATTGAGCTAATTTCAAATGACAATTTGGATGTAAGTGCAGCCAAATTCTGTGAATTTGTTCGAGATAGCTACGTGTGCATAATATCATTTACCTGAATAGAAAAATTTCTTGCTGCTCATTTATAGCTTAATAATAGAGACTTAAGTATTTTTTATGGATCAACAGAACCGAAAAACATCGCATTATCCATTGCGTTTTGTCTGCTGCTGGAAGCTATGTAACATGATTCCTTAGGTGAAATAGCCTAAGCTTAATAAGTGATTAAAAGGCCTGAAAATCCGCGAATTTGATTTTTTTCTTCGCTTTCAATTTGATCCATACGTTATTTATTTATTTATATTTTTCATTTACAAATCAATAAAATATTCTAATTTGGTTTGATCAAAGAAAAAGATACCCATTTGATAATTAGGTTACAGCAAAATCTGTAATCGGGCGTGGAAACCTGAAAATTACTACAGAAGTATTAAAACCGCTTTGACAGTTTTTTGTGCCTATTATGCTTAGTTTGCTATTATTAAATATTATTCAGCATAAAGTCATGTTGCAGAAGAAATGTCACCTTCAATGCAGCGTGACAATTTTGAAGTAGCACGAACTGATCTTGAAAAACATCCAATCATCAAATGTTTATTTAAAGCGGATAACGTCACGCGACACATAAGTTGTCATTTGCGACGCATAAAATGTCATTGAACGACACATAAGTTGTCATTGAAAGAAACCGCGATTATTGGTGGTTTTTTTATCAAGTCTCATATTAATTTTCTAAAATTAAAACTTTATGGTTAAATTAGATTGCATAAAACCGTGGAACATTGGTTGGTAAATAAGCGTGGAACATGAATAATCAATAAAAAGCCGTTCTGGTGCCCTATACTCCAGAACGGCTTAATTTAATATACTGATATATAATAAGAAATATCATACTGTTATTCACCAATTAAAATGTCTATGCGATAAACCATTTAAAATGTCCTGTTTTTAACCACAAGAGTCAAGCACAGGATTTAACTTTCTTTGTTCAATAACAGCTTTCT
>NZ_JBQGUZ010000045.1:0-8351 GCF_052078135.1 Acinetobacter lwoffii | reverse complement strand
TCGATATGACAAGCTCAAAAGAAATTATCAAAGTTCTGTTGCTTTAGCCTGTATATTTTTATGGCTACCTTTATAGGGTTAATTATGAACAGTAAATGTCAACAGACCCTACTTTTTAAACAAATTTATTGGCAAGAACTATCAAAACCGCTCATAAAAAAGCCGACTTGTTTCAAAATCGACTTTTTGCTGATTTCTTGGTCATGACTAAATTTTTAAATAATTGATATTTAAACTAATATACAAGTGTACTTCGTATAACCGCCATTATGTTAAATGGAACCTTCTTTAGTTGAATATTCATACTTTCAATGGAGCAAAACTTGCAGAATCTTGTCTAATTTGTAATCCTTGCAGCCAAGGGTGTCTAGCTGAGCTAAGGCAGGTATTTGTTGTAGTCGGGCCGCTATAATATTGATAAAGAGCGCCTGTATGTTTAATTTCAAGATTTTTAATAAAGTCTCTACGGAAGTGTTGACGATAAAAAATGACCTTCAGCTTAATTCTGAAATTCAACTTATAACAAAATATAAGACCTCTACTTCTGAAGATTATAAAAAAGCAATTATTTTGATCTTTAAAGAACGTGGTTATTTAGCTTTAGAGATTGGTCAACTATTGGAAAATTAAAGTAAAAGATTTATTCTGATCAGATAGGCACCCTTATTTAAAGGTGCCTATTCATTTTAGAAATTCTTAAATTTCAATCTGACTACCTAGCTCTACCACCCGGTTAGAAGGGATTTTATAAAAATCACTGACAGGGCTGGTATTTTTTTGCATTGCGACAAATAACTTTTCACGCCATGTAGACATCTTGCTGGACAGACTTGGAATTAATCTTTCTCTAGAAACAAAGAAGCTGATATTCATTAAGTCATACTCAAGATCCAGTACTGAAAAAGCTTGTTTCAATGAATGAGGCACATTAGGCTCTTCTTTAAATCCATAATGGATCGTTATTCTGAAAAAACCATTCTCTAGTACTTCAGTAACGATTCGCTTAGCTTCATCAACATACGGGATTTCAGAAGTCTTGATTGTCACCAAAAAATTACGTTCATGCAGAACTTTATTATGCTTTAGATTATGTAAAAGCGCATGGGGTACGACTTGAGGCGTTCCAGTTAAAAATACGGCATTTCCACTCACTTTCTGACCTGTCTGTTCAAGGTGCTCAAGAAACACATTCAGTGGAAGCGTGTCCTTCTGCAGTTTGTCCTGAAGAATCTCTCTGCCTTTTTTCCAGGTCATCATGAGGGTAAAAACAATAACCGCAATAACGACTGGTACCCAGCCTCCAATCAGGACTTTTAATAGGTTTGAACTCAGCAAAACCAGATCAATAAAGGCGAATGGAATAATGAACAGTAAGACTTTCCATGTTTTCCATTTCCAGTAACTATAAGCCAGAAAAGCTACTAACAGTGTGTCACAGAACATGGTCACAGTGACGGCCAGACCATAAGCACCTGCCAACTTGCTGCTACTTTCAAATATTAAGATCAAGATGGTGATAGAGATAAACAGGAGCCAGTTCAGTAATGGAATATAAATTTGTCCAATTTCCGAAGCGGAGGTATGTAAAACTGTAAGCCTAGGTAGATATCCCAACTGTATTGCCTGTTTAGCCATTGAGAATACCCCACTGATTAAAGCCTGTGAGGCAATCACTGCAGCTGCAGTAGCCAGAATAATCATAGGATATAGAAGGGCTGAAGGCAGAAGCAGGTAAAAAGGATTGGTGATAGCCGAAGGATCTCTTAACAGTAATGCTCCTTGTCCAGCATAATTCAGCATCAGACATGGCAGTACAATTAAAAACCAGCCTAACTTGATCGGTAAAATACCAAAATGTCCCATATCCGCATATAAGGCTTCACCACCTGTTACTGTTAAAACCACAGCTCCCATCACAAAAAATGAAATAAGAGGATTGTTAATAACGAATAAAAAAGCCCAGTGTGGGCTGAATAATGCAAGAACAAATGGACTTTGAATAATACTCATAATGCCAATGGCACCAATAGATAGGAACCATAACAGGGTAATAGGACCAAAAAACTTCCCCATCATTGCAGTCCCATGTTTTTGAACGGCAAAGAGAGCTATAAGAATTCCAATACTGATTGGAATAATGAAGCGATCAAATGACGGGGCAGCAACAGAAAGTCCCTCAACTGCAGATAAAACAGAAATAGCAGGGGTGATGATACCGTCACCGAAGAATAAGGATGCTCCAATGAAACCTAAGATAATGATTGCCAATCTTTTTCCACGGGACAATCCTTTTTGCCTAAGGTTTAAGGCGAGTAATGCCATGATACCCCCTTCACCATTGTTATCAGCTCTCATGATCACCAAAACATATTTAAGCGAAACAATTAAGGTAATGGTCCAAAAGATTAAAGAGAGAATTCCCAGGATATTAAGTTCATTAATAGGTAGCCCGCGTGTCGCATGAAAGCTTTCTTTTAATGCATATAATGGACTCGTTCCTATATCGCCGAATACTACTCCTAGTGCAGCCAGTGTTAATGCTGGTACTGCCGGCTTACTCACATTATTTTGCATATATTTGATTTACAAAATTGGGGAGCCTCGAATTTTATCATCTGGCTTCTCATGAAATTGCCTTGTACATAAAAACCCATACTTTCTTAGAGTGTTATAGTTTTTCTAGCTAAGCCTGCACTATATAGGTGCTATTTCACTTATAAGTAATCCAAAAATATATAATTCTTTAATAGATAATTTTAAGTTTTTTCTAAAATTAACATAATACACCTTATACGAAATGCGGTATAATTCTCTTGAAAATTCAAAGCTGTAGTTTCTTTTTTGCCCAACCTCCCCAAGGTGGGCTTTTTTTATGATTTTTCACGTTCCACGCTTATTATTTAATCAAAGTTTCACGACTTTATTCATATGAGTTAAACAATCGTGGTTAATCATAGGGTCTAAAAAAACGGCTCCAAAAGCCTCTTTTTTCGGATTCTGGTTGTTCAGGGGTAGCAATCTGTTTAGGTGAACCGTACTGGGTTTATTGGAGACAAGTTTTAAATCTAATTTATGTAACTATAGAGTATACTCTAAATTTACATATTTAAATAACGAGTTTTTTCTCACTCATAAGAATTTGCAAGAATATATATACATTTATTGACATTAAGTAATTTAAATAAAATCAATATACGTATTTGCATATATGTGGAAATACATATATAAATATATCTGAGTTTCTAATAGCAGAGTCAGTCAAAATGTTCTCGACCATAAAGATTTATCACAATCCTGAGTGTGGTACATCAAGGAATACCTTAGCTTTAATTCAAAATGCAGGAATTGAACCAATCGTTATTGAATATCTAATTACCCCACCTTCGAAAGCAGAATTAATTGAACTTATTCGTAGTGCTGGTTTAAGTGTTAGAGAAGCAATTCGTAAAAATGTACCTCCATATTCTGATTTAGAAATTGTTCGGGAAGATTGGTCTGATGAACAGCTTTTAAATTTTATGCTTCAACATCCTATTTTGATTAACCGCCCATTCGTTGTTACGGATTTAGGTACACGTTTGTGTCGTCCTTCTGAAGTTGTTTTGGATATTCTCCCGTTTCCTCAGAAAGGCGCATTTAGCAAAGAAGATGGTGAAAAAATTATTGATGAAAATGGCCAAAGAATTAAATAGCACTTTCTCATCTCTTAAATGGAAAGAATGTGAAGGAGACTTATATGGATCAAGTTAATTTTTTTAAATGCTTATCAGATGAAACACGTCTCAATATAGTGACATTAATTGTTGAAAATAAAGAACTATGTGTATGTGATTTGACTGAAAAACTACAACTCAGTCAACCTAAAATTTCAAGACATTTAGCCCTTTTACGTGCTTCAGGGCTACTTCAAGATCGCAGACAAGGCCAATGGGTTTACTACAGTATCAATCCAAAATTGGCCAACTGGTGTTATGAAATTTTAGATATTTTGAAGACGGTTCAATCTCAATCAAAGCTGGATGATCAACACCCCCTTTCTGTAAATAGTTATTGTGAGTAATTCAATGAAATTTTTATTTTTATGTACTGGAAATAGCTGCCGTAGCATTTTGTCTGAAGTTTTGTTTAATAGCCGAGCACCAGAAGGTTGGAAAGCCTATAGTGCTGGGAGTAAGCCTTCAGGTCAAGTTCACCCGCTAACTTTAGAAACCCTTGAAAACTTAGGATTATCTACCGAAGGTTTATGGAGTAAAACGATTAATGATTGTGAACAATATCAACCTGATGTTGTGATCACAGTATGTGATTCTGCTGCTCAAGAAGCATGTCCACTTTATTTGGGTGGAGCAATCAAGGCACATTGGGGCTTGGCTGATCCTTCACACTTAGACGTGAATAAAGAAGAAAAAATAAAAGCCTTTATGAGCACTGTTGAACATATCAATCGTCGCTTAGATGCTTTATTTAAACTTAATGTAGATAAACTATCTCGCTCAGAATTGATTGCAGCAATTAATCAAATTTCGAACGTTGAGTAAGTGAAATGTCTGAAAAACGCTTATCTTTTTTAGATCGCAACCTGACGCTATGGATTTTTATTGCCATGGCCTTAGGCATTGCCATCGGAAACTTCTTTCCTCAGGCTTCTGTCGCACTCGATAAATTAAGCATTGATTCAGTGAATATTCCAATCGCGATTGGTCTTATTCTAATGATGTATCCACCACTGGCAAAAGTGAACTATGCGACTTTGCCACAAGTGTTTAAGGATAAGAAAACCCTTACTTTATCCTTAGTACAAAACTGGCTGATCGCGCCAGTACTCATGTTTGCCCTGGCAATCATATTTTTACATAGTTATCCAGAATATATGACCGGTGTCATCCTGATTGGTCTTGCTCGATGTATTGCCATGGTTCTGGTGTGGAATGGCTTGGCCTGTGGTGATAATCAATATGTTGCAGCATTAGTTGCCTTTAACAGCATCTTCCAGATTCTATTTTTCAGTACCTATGCCTGGTTATTCCTGACCTTCCTTCCACCCTATTTTGGTGTCGCTTCGCAGGTCATTAATGTCGATTTCTGGACCATCACCCATGCTGTTCTGGTTTATCTTGGTATTCCGTTCTTATTAGGTTTCTTAACGCGATGGATTTTGGTGAAACAGAAAGGCGTGGAATGGTATGAAACCAAGTTCATTCCGAAAATCAGTCCGCTGAGTTTAATGGCTTTGCTGTTCACCATTCTGGCCATGTTTAGCCTAAAAGGCGGTGATGTCGTGAGTCTTCCGCTTGAAGTTTTACGCATCGCGATTCCTTTAACCATTTACTTCGTTTTAATGTTCTTCATCAGCTTCTTTATGAGTAAATGGATGGGCAATGACTATCCTAAGACCACAGCAATTGCATTTACCGCAGCGGGGAATAATTTTGAATTATCACTTGCAGTAGCGATTGCAACTTTTGGTATCGCTTCGCCTGTTGCTTTTACCACGATTATTGGCCCACTGGTCGAAGTTCCTGTGTTGATTGCCTTGGTGAGTGTTTCACTCTGGCTGAGAAAGAAAGTTTTTAAAGAGGCCTAACTCTATGAATCTCCCAAATGTAGATCTAAATCTTCTTGAGCAACCCACCTTTGAAAAAGTTCAAGCCAAAGAACTTGCTCATCCTCCGCGAATTTTGCTGCTGTATGGCTCTAATCGAGAACGTTCTTACAGTCGCCTTGCAGTTCTTGAAGCCGGTCGAATCCTTGAGCATTTTGGGGCGGAAATAAAAATCTTTCATCCTAAAGGGCTTCCTTTACCAGAAGATGCGGATACTGAGCATCCAAAAGTAAAAGAACTGCATGAGCTTTTAGCATGGTCAGAAGGCATGGTCTGGTGTTCACCTGAACGCCATGGTTCTATGAGTTCAATCTTTAAATCTCAAATCGACTGGATTCCACTGGCAGGAGGGGCAATCCGTGCAACCCAAGGTAAAACTCTTGCCTTGATGCAAGTCAGTGGCGGATCACAGTCATTTAACAGCCTGAACCAGATGCGTATTTTGGGGCGGTGGATGCGGATGATCACCATTCCAAATCAGTCTTCAGTTCCAAAAGCTTTTTTGGAGTTTGAAGAAGATGGGCGAATGAAACCTTCGGCTTTCTATGACCGGATTGTGGATGTGATGGAAGAGTTATTTAAGTTCACCCTACTGACTCGTGGACAAAGCAAATACCTGACAGATCGTTATTCAGAACGTAAGGAATCAGCTGAAGAATTATCTAAACGTGTCAATCAGCGCAGTTTGTAAACTGCTAGGTGATCTTAAATGCAAAAGAGACATTCTAAATTAATCATTCTTGGCTCAGGTCCTGCGGGTTACAGCGCTGCGGTATATGCAGCACGGGCTAATCTTAAACCCACTTTAGTTGCAGGCTTACAACTCGGTGGTCAATTAACCACGACCACTGAAGTCGATAACTGGCCGGGTGATCCAGAAGGTTTAACAGGCCCCGCACTCATGGAACGTATGCAAGCGCATACGGAACGTTTTGGCACCGAAATCGTCTATGACCATATCAGTGAAGTGGATTTAAGCGTTCGTCCATTCGTGCTGAAAGGCGATATGGAAGAATTCACCTGTGATGCCCTGATTATTGCCACAGGTGCAACGGCACAATACTTAGGTCTTGAGTCTGAAGCTAAATTCATGGGGCAAGGTGTAAGTGCCTGTGCAACTTGTGACGGTTTCTTCTATAAGAACCAGAAGGTGATGGTTGTAGGCGGTGGTAACACTGCGGTTGAAGAGGCGCTTTACCTGTCTAATATTACAGCTCACGTGACTTTAGTGCATCGCCGAGCTTCATTGCGTTCTGAAAAAATTCTACAAGACCATCTTTTTGCAAAACAGAAAGAAGGCAAAATTAGCATTCTTTGGAACAATCAAGTGGATGAAGTGTTAGGCGATAACACCGGAGTAACTGGAGTGCGTTTAAAATCCACTGTAGATGGATCAAAGCAAGATATTGAGGTACAGGGTTTATTCGTGGCAATTGGTCACAAACCAAATACTGAGATGTTTTCAGCGCAACTTGAGTTACGTGATGGCTATATTCAGATCCAAAGCGGAACAGCGGGGAATGCCACTGCTACTTCAGTGCCAGGTGTATTCGCTGCCGGTGATGTGGCTGATTCAGTTTATCGCCAAGCGATTACTTCAGCAGGCTCTGGTTGTATGGCTGCATTAGATGCTGAAAAATATCTTGATAGTTTAAGTTGATTTTGATGTTGTCATAAAAATATAGTGAATATTGTAAAAGCCCAGTCTTCAGGATTGGGTTTTTATATTAAAGAAAAAATAAAAGGGGAAAAGGCTTTGAATCAGAAACAGACGGAAACTGATGTCATCATTATCGGTGGTGGACAGGCAGCTTTATCTACAGCTTATTTTTTAAGGCGAAAAAAAATACCATTTATTATTTTAGATGATCAAAATCAAGCAGGTGGAGCCTGGTTACATGCTTGGAATTCTTTGCGTCTGTTTTCACCGAATAGCTGGAGTTCCTTACCTGGTTGGGTTATGCCGAATACAGAACAAACGTATCCGACCAAGAAAGAAGTTATTGAATACTTGCAGCAATATGAGCAGCGTTATCAATTTCCGATTATTCGTCCTGTATATGTTGATCACGTCAAAAGCGAAAGAGAAGTATTGAGTGTGCATGCAGGTGAACAGATATGGAGAGCCAAGGCTGTAATCAGTGCAACGGGCACCTGGAGTCATCCTTATATCCCATCTTACCCTGGCCAAGAAAATTTCAAAGGTCTGCAATTACACTCCGCCCATTATCAAAATGCAGAACTTTTTAAAGATAAGCACGTAATGATAGTCGGTGGTGGAAATTCTGGAGCACAAATTTTGGCTGAAGTTTCCCAAGTGGCAGACACTCTTTGGATCACGCCAACACCTCCTCAATTTTTAGCAGATGATGTTGATGGCCGTGTACTGTTTTTACGTGCGACAGAGCGTTTAAAGGCACAATTAGAAGGCCGTACAATAGATCAGCCTGTTGGCGGTCTGGGTGATATTGTCATGATTGATTCAGTCAAAGATGCACGTGCACGAGGAGTTTTACATAGTGAGCGCCCATTTTCGGCTTTTACAGAAAATGGCGTGATTTGGGAAGATGGATCTTTTCAACAGGTTAATGCAGTGATTTGGTGTACTGGATTTAAAGCAACTTTAAGCCATTTAAAGGGCACTGTTGCAAATAGAGATTTGAGTCGATGAAGTTCCCTTTAAAAAGTGCTTAGAGACCGAAAACCCTGTTGATTAGACACACTTCACCCTGAGGCTGACCATAATAAA
>NZ_JBQGUZ010000044.1:0-8508 GCF_052078135.1 Acinetobacter lwoffii | reverse complement strand
AGTGTTGATCTGTCAGCATGGTACGAGGCATAGCGAATAGTAAAATTGGGTTTGGCGATTTGATTTTACTACTTCGCTATTTTTTTAAACTAAAAGTGTCAACACACCCTAGTCGATTTTGAGATTTTTTAAATTTTATCAATGCTTCAATGTCCAAAACTATCCACATTTTTTGTGGATAAAATTTAGGCTATTTTGTACGTTTTGGCTCACATCAATCTCGGCTCTTTGCTGCTATCCGGAATACTGGAATTTTACTATTATGAACTCATCGGGAACAGGAAGTTCCATATAAGAATAACAATAGATAAGCACAAGGACTGTAAGGTAGGACAGGAGTTATACCGAGCGAACCAATACGAAAAACCCCGGCAGGATGCCGGGGTTTTTTATTGCTTAGAATATCTATAACTGGGTATTGATCTGATAGCGTGTACTACGTCCACCACCTTCTAATTTAACGATACATTCTTTCTCAAGTAAGTCTGATAAGTGGCGAGTAGCCGTTGCCTTACTGACTTTAGCAACCTTTTGATATTGCGAAGCACTAATACCATGTTCAAAGCCATTTTCGCCACCGTCTAATAAACGATTTAGAACTTTACGTTGTTCTTCACCCAGGGCTAAATTTGAATATTTATGCCAAAATTGACTTTTAAACAATGTTCGACTGATCTGCGCTAAGGTTTTTTCAAGGCTTTCATTCAACGTGTCTAGAAACCAAATCAGCCAATCTGTGATATCAGAATCATTTTTTTGAGTTTGTTCTAATATCTCATAGTAACTTTTACGTTTATTTAATATCGCAGTAGACATTGCATACAAACGGATACTTTGCTCATCCATTTGAGCTAGAGCAAGGTCTGTAAGTATACGTGTAATACGGCCATTACCATCATCAAAAGGATGTAGGGTAACAAACCATAAATGGGTAATGCCTGCACGTAACAGAGGATCAAGCAATGAATCATTCAGACTCTGATTAAACCACGCTATGAAGGTATGTAAGCGTTCTTCTAAGCCTTCTCTTGGCGGTGCTTCAAAATGTACTTTAGGGTAATCCAATCGACCTGAAACGACCTGCATAGGCTCTGATCCCCTCAGTTGACCAATGCGTAAACGTTGCATTGTCCAGTCGGGGTCATTGAAAAGCCAACGATGCCATTGCATGAGGCGCTCAACAGTCAGTGGTTGCTTAACATCGTTCAGCGCATCCAGCATGATATTGGCTAAACCTTCTGATCGATCTGAGCTTGGATAAGGCTGTTCAAGAGTGACACCCAAGCGTTGGGCTAAAGATGATCGCAATGAAAAAACATTGAGGGTTTCATTTTCAATTGCTGATGAAGCAACGAGATTGGCAAGTAGAGTATCTAGAGTGAATTGTTCTTTCGCTAAATCATGCTGACTTTGTCCAAGAAGAATTCCTATTTTTTGATGTATCTGTCTGGTTTTAGGTAAGATAGTTGAATCTTGCCATGTGAAATTTGTCCAGTTTTCTGCTTGCCAAATCCATTTCTGCATTTTCAATCTCTCTCATCTAAAATTTAAGATGAGTTAAATATAGCACAAATTCGACTCATATTGTGAGCCGAATATGTACTGTTAATTAGCTCATTATTTATCGAGAACAGTTCTACTTGGGGCTTACATTTTGACTTCGTATAACGTGTATTATGTTAATTTTAGAAATATTGAATAATTAATCATTTATCCCGTAAGTACTGAATAAATTAAATACATAGCAACTCCGATCACAGTCGTTGCAAAAATCTTTTGCACTCGATTAGCATCTATCCGATGTATTAAACTGCGCCCAATTAACATCCCCACAATACACGCCATAACGAAAGTGAGCGTGATGGAAACAGGATATTGAAAGCCGTCCAACACGTGGGCAGAAATACTAACCCCACCAATTAGAAAAATAATCATCAAGGAGGTCGCAACGATACTGCGCATATCGAGGTCTGTCACTTTACGTACTGCTGGAACAATCACAAAACCACCACCCACTCCAAGCAAGCCAGTTAACAAACCTGCCACCATACCAATAATACCGAGAGATAAAGCAGTTTTCATATTCCAGATCAGGCGACCTGTAGTTTGATTAACCTTGCACAGTGTATTTTCATGATCATGGACTTTATTAAAGAATATCCGGTAAGCGACGAGCAGCATCACTAGACTGAATGCTAGGGTTAGCCATACTGGAGATATAATTCCTGCTAGATGCACACCATAACGTGCTGATGGAATGCTGATGAGAGCAATCCAAAGCGCAGCACGATAACGCACTATACGTTTGAATAAACCTTCAAATGTTCCAACCAAGGCGGATAGAGTGACTGCAAGTAGGCCCACAGGGGCAGCCTGTGCTACAGTCCACCCTTGACTCGCCATGAGTGCCGGCACAGCGAGAATACCTCCACCAGCACCTGTTAACCCTAGCAAGCCACCAATGGCCAAGCTTTCCAGTATCAACATCCACATAGCCCACACCCCTCTTTAAATCAAGCAATTCAACAAAAGACAAACCTTGTTGTTTAATGTTGAAACTTGTTTATCTGAAATAGTTAAGTGGAAGTTTCAAATAAGAAACTCCATTCTCTTCTGGCTCAGGGAACTGTCCGGCTTTCATGTTGATCTGTATCGAAGGTAAAATTAGTTTTGGCATACTCAAACCCGCATCGCGCTTATTACGCATTTCTACAAATTCAGCTTTGGTCGTACCATGATGAATATGAATATTTCGGTTTTTTTGCGTCTGAAGATCCGTCTCACATACATAGCGATCACGGGTTTGTGGTAAATAGTCATGGCATAGAAATACTCGGGTACTCTCTGGCAGTTCAAACAGGCGCTGTACCGAATCAAAAAGTATTGCTGCACTTCCCCGCGGAAAGTCACAACGTGCCGTACCATAATCCGGCATAAACAAAGTATCCCCGACAAAGACAGCATCACCGATGACATAACTTAAGCAGGCCGGTGTATGTCCGGGGGTGGGAATGTTATATGCTTCGATTGAACCAATCTGAAATTTCTCATCATCTTCAAATAGGTAATCAAATAACTGCTGGGCATTCCATTGCTTAATATCCAAATGATAGATCGCAGCAAAGGTCTCCTGTACCACAGCAATTTTTTGACTCATGGCAATCTTGCCGCCCAATTCAACTTTGAGATACTGCGCTGCGGTCAAGTGATCTGCATGGACATGGGTTTCCAGAATCCACTCGACTGTTAAACCCTGTGCTTTGACATAGGCAATAATCTGATCGGCATGTGTGGTCGAAGTGGTTGCAGATGCAGCATCATAATCCAACACACTGTCAATAATTGCGCATGCCTGAGTTGTAGGATCACTCACCACATAACTAAAAGTATTGGTATCTTCATGAAAAAAATCTTTTACAACAGGGAAAATTGACATCATTAAGCTCCTGCCCACTTACGGTGAATCAACACGCCTACAAGCATTGCGACAATAAAATACAGGACCTGATAATGTCCAAGACCAATCAAAGTAAAACTTGGTGCAGGACATACACCAGCAACTCCCCAACCGATACCAAACAGCAGGCTGCCAATGATTAAGCGTGGGTCAAGTTTTTGACTGGTTGGCAATAAAATAGGTTCGTTAAAAACGGTTTTCGGTGCTGCAGAACGTATAGCTTTTTGAAAGGGAATAAATGCTACGGCAATTGCACCCATCATGACAAAGGCTAGACTGGCATCCCAGTCACCAAACAGATCTAGGAAATCCAGCACTTTTTCTGGATTCGACATACCTGATACCATCAGCCCCACAGAAAACAAACCACCAAAAATAAAAGCGAGAAAATTTTTCATTTAGAAAGCTCCTGTGATATGGCGAATCATATAAACAGTGACAAAACCAGCAAACATGAAACTCATGGTGGCCACGATGGAACGTTTAGACAAACGACTCATCCCGCAAATGCCGTGACCGCTGGTACAACCTGAACCTAAGCGTGTACCAAAGCCAACCAAGAGACCCGCAACCACCATCATCAGCGGACTCGCATTCAATTCAATTTCTGGCTGAACAAACAGTCCATAGATAAATGGCACCGTGATTAAGCCCAACAGAAACCAAATTGCAGGTGTTTTAAACATCGTTGAAGGGTTCAGCACCTGTTCGATTAAACCACTGATTCCGGCGATACGACCATGCACATAAAGATAGCCGACCACGGCTACGCCAAGAAGCAATCCGCCTAAAAATGCGATCAGAAAATCATGCATAGTAAATATACCCAATTACAATATATTTTTTTATATTATATAATAATTTTAATTATTCAAGTAGAAGATCTTAATTTTTTTATCTCATTATTAGGATGCATTCATGAACACTACTCAGTTAAAAACGCGAATAGACTTCTCACAAGTTGATCTTGTTAGTGATTGTCTAAAAGTTTTATCAAACCCAGATCGTCTTAAAATTCTATGTGTTTTGGTGGAAGGTGAACTCAATGTGCAGCAAATTGAAATACGCACTAATATCTACCAACCCACCTTGTCACAACAACTAACAGTTTTAAGAAACAATCAGATCGTATCGACACGACGGGAGGGTAAACAGATTTTTTATCAATTAAGCGATATGCGCGTGTTAAAAATCATGCAGACACTCTATGAAATTTATTGCAGTCACGATTAAGGTTCTGTCGCATTTCACCCTTTACAGTATCTAATCTAGTTCTTAATGCGATAGAACCATCTAACATAATGGCTGTTATACGAAATTAATGGATGTTCATATAGATTACTTGCATATTGTATTCGATCGAATACAATATAGTGAGAAGAGAAGGAATCCTCATGATTGAAATTAAACGTCTGCCAGAATTTGATGAATGGTTGGATGGCATTAAAGACAATATGACCCGTATCCGCCTGAATCGTCGATTAGATAAGGTTCAACGTGGAAACTGGGGAGACATTAAACCTCTCCAAGATGGCGTTTGGGAAATGAGAGAATTCTTCGGTTCTGGATGGAGGATGTATTACATCCAACATGGTGACGTTGTGATTGTAATGCTTGGTGGTGGAGATAAATCAACTCAACAACAAGACATCGATCGTGCAGTCAAACTATCGAAAACGTTGGAGGATTAAAATGGTTAAAGTAGCTGATTTACCAAGTTTTGATATGGCTGAGTCACTCAAAACTGAAGAAGACATTGTGATTTATCTCAATATGGTTCTTGAAGAGAATGATCCAGCTGAATTAGCTCATGCACTTGGTGTTATTGCTAAAGCTCGTGGCATGACTCAAATCGCTAAAGAAGCAGGGATTGGGCGTGAGGCACTCTACAAAGCCCTACGTCATGATTCAGCACCACGTTTTGATACAATTAATCGTGTAGTAAATGCTTTAGGCTTAAAACTCACAGTACAACACGCCTAAAGCTTTAAAAAATATAGTAAAAATGGGAGCTAAAGGCTCCCATTTTTAGATTCCTATAACGTGTATTATGTTAATTTTAGAGAAACTCATAAATGAATATAATAATTTGATTAAAATCCATTCTCTAAAATTCGGATATCAACACCAAGAACATCATCTTTTATCTTAAAGTGATGTTCTTGCATATGTACGGTTGCAAGGTGTGCATCTAAATGTTTGATACTTTTCCATTTTTCCAACATAACGACTGTATTTTTCAATGGCGCCTGATAAGACGCATGACTCTCATGATTAATAAGTAATTCGTAGCCAAAACAACCATCTTCTTCAAACACTGTTGGTGTGATCTCCTTGAATGAATTGATTACATGTTGCAGATGCTTTGAACCGGGTTTTACTTTAATTTCAGCAATAATTGTTAACATCATTTACCTCTATATCACTGATGCAGAAAAATTACGGATCAAATGTTGGCGATAGTCATCTTTTATTTGTGGTAAGTTTGGTGCTTTGATGACGTCATGAGCAATAAATGTTGACATGCTTTGCATACCAAGAAACTCATTGGCTTTTCGAAAAGGCAAATAAACCCCATCTACACCTCTCCCCTCAAAAAATTGTTTTGGATCAGTAAATGCTTCAGCAGGTGCATTCCAAGTTAATGACAGCATAAATTTTTTGCCATGCATTAAGCCTCCCGAACCATATTTTTTAGAAGTATCCGAACGTGAACGACCATCATTAGCGTATATATGACCATGACCTTCAGTAAATACATCATCAATATATTTTTTTACTGTCCATGGTGCACCCATCCACCAGCCTGGCATTTGATAAATAATAGCATCAGCCCAAAGATATTTTTTTACCTCCTCTTTTGGATCAAAAGCACTATCAGCACGCGTAACTTTAACTTTATGACCTAATTTGGTTAACACTTCTTCTGCTAAAATTGTCAAGGTATCATTCAATTCACCATTAGAATGAGCAAAAGTTTTAGCACCATTGATAATTAAAATATTATTCATCTTCATCCCAAATTGAATAGAGAAGTACAATATAAATTTAAGATCCATCAACATAAATGCAATTATTAACAAAACATTATTGATTAATTGTTAATAATTAAAATTAATATATAATTAAAAATGATTTTTTATTAATGATTTACTTAGATATGAAATCTACATTTGATGAACTTTTAGTATTTGTTACGATCGCTGATTGTGGCTCTATAGTGAAAACAGCAGAACAATTAAATCAAACAACATCTGCTATCAGTCGCACATTACAACGCCTCGAAAAAAAATTAAATGTTAAATTAATCGAACGTACAACCCGTAGCCTTAATCTTACCTATGATGGAAAAATTTTTTTAGAAAGAGCAAGAAAATTACTTTCTGATTTGAATGAAGCTGAAGAGTTGTTAATTAATCCAGGTACTGAACCTACAGGCTTAATTAAAATAGATTCAGCAACACCGTTTGTATTGCATGTAATTATTCCATTAATACCAGAGTTTATAGAACGATATCCAAAAATCAGTATTGAACTAACTAGTCATGATCATGTAATTGATTTATTAGAGCATAAAATAGATGTTGCTATACGATTTGGTGATCTAGAAGATTCAAGTCTCTATGCAAAATTATTATATAAAAGTCGTTTGTATATCGTTGCTAGCGCTGAATATCTCAAAAAAAATAACTTACCAAAATCTATTATTGAGTTAAATCAACATAGATTATTAGGATTTAGCCATCCTTTGCATTTAAATAATTGGCCAATTTATATAAATGATCAACTATATAAAACTTCACCATCTATTACAGCTTCTAATGGCGAAAGTGTTCGTCAACTTGCTTTACAAGGCGTAGGAATCGCTTGTCTCTCTGAATTTTTAATTTTAAAGGATATAAAAGAAGGTAAATTAATTGCTTTATTTGAAGATGAAATAAAGATTCATGAGCAAAAAATCCATGCTGTCTATTACAAAAAAAATTATATACCTAAGAGAGTTAGATTATTTATTGATTATTTATATGAAAAATTACAACAGCTTAATTAATTTTAAATGGATTTTTCAAACCAGAGTCTGAAAAATCCACCAAATCACTACCCATTTAACATAATGGAGGTTATGCGAAGTCGACTTGTTAGAACCCATTTAAAGTGTCTATATTCTCACCAATAAAAATGTCTGGTTTATGATGGTTTTTATCACCATGGACTGGATATAAAATATAGATGCTGATCACTATGTCTGATAAAGAAATTCAACGTCTTGCAGTTCTGCAAGACGTTAGAGATCATCGTATTACCCAGGTCCGTGCTGCTGAAATCCTGAATCTTTCCACCCGTCAAATTACCCGGTTATTGCAGAAGCTCAATCAAGATGGTGTCTCAGGTATGGCACATGCCAGTCGTGGTCAACCGGGTCATCGTCGCCATGACGTCCTGTTAAAATCAGAATGTCTTTCCATTATTTCTGAACATTTACTTGGCTTTGGTCCTACATTGGCTCATGAGAAGCTCAGCAGCATGTTTGGCCTGCATATCCCGGTAGAAACGGTTCGTCGCTGGATGACTGCAAATGACCTCTGGATTCCTCGATCCAAGCGCCTGAAACGTCAATATCAGCCTCGATACAACCGTGATTGCTTCGGTGAGCTGATCCAGATCGATGGCTCATATCATGACTGGTTTGAAGGTCGAGCTTCCAAATGCTGCTTGCTGGTTTATATCGATGACGCCACTGGAAAGCTGTTGCATCTGCGCTTTTGTGAGGCTGAAACGACCTTTGATTATATGCTTTCAACCCGAGCCTACATTGAGCAATACGGCAAGCCTTTAGCGTTTTATAGCGATAAACACTCGGTATTCCGAGTGAATCAGAAATCGAGCCAAGATAGCCAGATCACGCAATTTGGGCGGATTCTGAATGAGTTAAATATTGGTATTATCTTCGCCAACTCACCCCAGGCCAAAGGCCGTGTGGAACGTGCCAATAGAACACTCCAGGATCGCCTGATCAAGGAAATGCGCCTAGAAGGTATCTGTTCAATTGC
>NZ_JBQGUZ010000043.1:0-8963 GCF_052078135.1 Acinetobacter lwoffii | reverse complement strand
AGACATAGTGATCAGCATCTATATTTTATATCCAGTCCATGGTGATAAAAACCATCATAAACCAGACATTTTTATTGGTGAGAATATAGACACTTTAAATGGGTTCTAACACACTGATTTCGTATAATATTGATTATGTTAAATGACTTATACCTGATAATAACTTCATATCTTCTTTTATTAAACGAAAATTCAATAACTTAAATAATTTCAATTTCATTTGTAAAATATAATATGTTGACCTCAAGAATACTTCATAAACTTTACTATGTTTGCTTTAAAAACAATTCATTTGGAAAAGAAAGTTTCAAACGAAAATCAAATTATTCTTTTGTTTGATCTGGATTCATCATGTCCATGTTTGTACCCAGTAATCCCTCCTAAAAACAATAGGACCTAAAAATAGAATTTTCTCTTAAAGTATAGGCAGGAGATTCTGCATGAAAACATCTAAATTTACTGACAGTCAGATCATGTCCATTTTGAAACAGGCGGAGTCTGGCACACCTGTAGCCGCCCTTTGTCGTGAACACGGTATGAGTAATGCGACCTTCTATAAATGGCGTGCCAAATATGGCGGTATGGATACATCATTAATGGCAAAACTCAAAGAACTGGAAGCAGAAAATACCAGACTTAAAAAGATGTATGCTGAGGAACGCTTAAAGGCAGAGATCATTCAGGAAGCGATGGCAATGAGCAGCACTGCTGCGCAAGGGTGAGGCCATCTTGCCGACGTAAGATGGCACAACAGGCAGTTGCCCACTATGCGATTAGCATTCGTTTGGCTTGCCGAGCATTTAGTATCAGTGAAACCTGCTACCGTTATCGATCCAAGTTAAACGATGACAATACATTAATTGCAGAACAGCTCATTGAGCTCACTGAAGAAAATACAGATTGGGGTTTTGGTCTGTGTTTCTCTTATCTACGTCATGTTGAAAACCATGTTTGGAATCATAAACGTGTTTATCGCATTTACTGTGAGTTAGCACTGAATCTGCGCATTAAACCGAGAAGAAGACTAAAACGGCATGCACCAGAACCACTGAAAGAGCCGATCCGGGCAAATCAGGTCTGGTCACTGGATTTTATGCATGACCAGCTGATCGATAGTCGTAAGTTCCGATTGTTGAATGTGATTGATGATTACCGTCGAGAAGGTTTGACTATTGAAGCAGAATTCTCATTACCCACGATCAGGGTTATTCACACATTGAATCAGTTATTGGAATGGCGAGAAAAACCGTTAGTTATTCGGTGTGACAATGGCCCGGAGTTTATCAGTCACGAATTTGTACGCTGGGCAACTGAACAAGGTATTCGTATTGAATATATTCAACCAGGTAAACCACAGCAGAATGCGTATATTGAACGCTATAATCGGACTATACGTTATAGTTGGCTGAGCAAACATTTATTTGATACTTTGGATGAAGTACAAGATTATGCAACAAACTGGCTGTGGCATTACAACCATGAAAGACCACACCAAGCAAACAAAGGAAGGCCACCTCTAATGGCTGCTTAACCTCTACTTTTAACTTCAGTTATTTATGGGAGGATTACCGTTTGTGCAACAAAGCCCTTAGTTGAAAAAAACTTTTAGATTTCATGCTCACACACCACCTAAAACAAAAAATATCTGATTGATTTTACAGGCTTTTAATTTAAGGATTTATTCTACCCACTCGCAATATCAACGTTTAGTATCACGACTCACTAACTCATTAACTAAATATGGAGCAGTACGGCTATCTTGATTTTCTGTTATTTGTTTTGGTGTTCCTGCCACAACAATATTCCCACCAGCATTTCCAGCACCTGGTCCCACATCAATCACCCAATCTGCTTGTGCAACGGCACGCATATCATGCTCAATCATAACCACGGTATTACCCGCATCGACTAATCGCTGCAATTGAACTAACAATCGATCTACATCTGATGGATGCAAACCTGTAGTTGGCTCATCAAGTATATACAGTGTATTTCCACGCTGATTGCGTTGCAGCTCGGTCGCCAATTTAATACGTTGCGCTTCTCCACCAGATAGTTCAGTCGCTGGTTGCCCTAAACGTAAATAACCAAGGCCAATTTCCTTTAATAATTGTAGTGAACGAGCAATCGAGACCTCTCCATCAAAAAAATCACGTGCTTCATTGACGGTCATTCCTAATACTTCAGCAATATTACGTCCATTCCAGCGAATTTTCAGAGTGTCATCATTATATCGAGCACCATGACATGTCGGACAAGGGGCATATACACTTGGCATAAACAATAACTCTACACTGACAAAGCCTTCACCTTCACAAGTTTCACATCGCCCTTTAGCCACATTAAACGAAAAACGTCCAGCATCATAATGAGCTTGGCGAGCTTCAGGAGTCCCAGCAAATAACTTTCTAACATGATCAAATAAACCCGTATAAGTTGCCAGATTAGAACGTGGAGTACGGCCAATTGGTTTTTGATCAACCTGTACCAGACGCTGTATAGCCTCCACATCACCAGCCAGAGAACCCTGTGTAACCTCGTTAACCAACATTCCTTCATTTAAAGGATTATTTTCATTATTGTTTTCAGTTTCAGACTCATTGCCTAAATATGAAAGTACTAACTCGGGTAAAGCTTGAGAAACGAGACTAGATTTACCTGAACCTGAAATACCTGTAACTGCTGTAAGTACACCAAGAGGTATACGAGCATCAATATTATGCAGGTTATGTCGGTAAATATTGTTAAGTTCAAGCCAACCAGAGGGTGTACGTCCATAACTTTGAGTAACTGGGATTTTATTAAATAAATAACTTGCAGTACGTGAAGCTGAAATCTCACTTAAACCCTGAGGTACTCCACTATATAAAATATTACCACCTTGCTCTCCTGCATCTGGTCCAACATCCACTAACCATTGAGCACGACGCATGAGCTCTAAATCATGCTCTACAACAAATACGGAGTTTCCAGCGTCTCTTAATTTATCGAGAGAATCATATAATGACTGACTATCTGAAGGATGTAATCCAGCAGACGGTTCATCCAGTACATAAACTACACCAAATAGCATAGAACTTAATTGTGTTGCTAAACGCAAACGTTGTAACTCTCCCGCTGAAAGAGTCGGTGTGGCTCTATCTAATGTTAGATAACCAAGACCTAACTGGCGTAATTGATTTAAACGCCCCACCACACCATTTGCTAAACGCTGGGCAGCAATTTTCTTTTCATCTGAAAGTGCTGACGTACGTCTTACATCTGGAGATACAGAATGCACTGCTCTACCTGTTGTTGCTCGTTCAGATCTATCAAGTTGGGTTACTTTATTATTAGTCTTTTCTCCAGCATCATGAGCGTCGAAATTGCCAAGAACAATGGGCTCAAGCAGGCAAGTTAACTTATCCAAAGAAAGTTGCATAAACTCACCAATATCTACTCCAGCAAAGGTAATAGATAAGGCTTCTGGTTTAAGGCGTTTACCATGACAGGAAGGGCATATTTTTCCTTCCATAAAACGTGAAACACGTTTTTTCATCAACGTACTTTGGGTATTAGCAAAAGTATGAAGGACATAGCGACGAGCACCAGTGAAAGTGCCCATATAGCTGGGTTCTAGTTTACGTTTAAGTGCAGATTGAGTCTCAGCGGGGCTTAAACCAGCATAGACAGGAACTGTTGGGGTTTCTTCAGTAAATAAAATCCAGTCTCTATCCGATTGCGGTAAATCTTTCCATGGTCGATCAACATCATACCCTAGGGTTACTAGGATATCGCGTAAGTTTTGCCCGTGCCAAGCAGGTGGCCATGATGCGATAGCTCTCTCACGAATACTGAGTGTTGGGTCAGGAACCATTGTCGATTCTGTAACTTCATAAATGTGACCTAAACCATGACAGGTAGGACAAGCACCTTGAGGAGTGTTCGGTGAAAAGTCCTCGGCATATAACATTGGCTGATCGGCAGGATATGCACCAGCACGCGAATAAATCATTCGCACGAGACTTGATAAAGTTGTTACACTTCCAACAGAAGAACGGGTATTACTTGCACCACGTTGTTGTTGCAATGCTACTGCTGGTGGTAGACCATCAATAGCATCAACATCTGGTACTCCGGCCTGATCTATTAAGCGTCTTGCATAAGGTGCAACAGATTCGAAATATCTTCTTTGTGCTTCAGCAAAAATAGTTCCAAAAGCAAGTGATGATTTTCCTGAACCCGATACACCTGAGAAAACAACAAGTGCATTTCTTGGGATAGAAACATCTACATCCTTAAGGTTATGCTCACGTGCACCTCGAACTTCAATACAATTATTAGATAAAGTAATGTTATTGTGTTCACCAAAAGAATGTGTTTTCATGTTTCTACGAGCCTGTAAATTATTTTGTGTAAGTCCCATTTTTTATAAATGATCTTTTAATCGATCATCGAACTGAATCGTAAAACAATTCATTGCTAAACTAATACATTTAAATATGGCTGTCATTTGGTTTAAATCTTCAGGAGTTTTAAACCTTTAGCTAATTCAGCTGCCATACTTTTGATTGTAGCTTCATCCATGTGAAGTACCTTTTTTTATTATCCTCAGTAGGATAAATGAAAATTAAGTACTTACACAAAATTTAGAACAGTCCCACAACTCATTTTGTTGAACTATATCTGTACAACAACTCTACCTCGAATTTTTCCATCTAAAATTTCATTTGAAATATTTAAAGCATCTGTTAACTGAATTTCAGTCGTAACTTTTTCTAATTTTGTTTGATCCAATTCTGTAGCTAAACGTTCCCATGCTTCTTTTCTTAATTCGATTGGTGCCATCACGCTATCAATTCCATATAAGGTAATCCCTCTTAGAATAAATGGAGCAACTGTTGCTGGAAAATCCATTCCGCCTGCCAAACCACACGCAGCAACTGCACCACGATATTTTGTACTAGCACATGCATTCGCTAAAGTATGGCTACCAACAGTATCAATCACGCCAGCCCAAACTTCTTTGTTTAATGGCTTTCCTGGGGAAGATAATTCAATACGATCAATAATTTCACTCGCACCTAGATAGGTTAAATATTCTGACTCTTGAGGTCGACCAGTTGAAGCTGTAATCTCATAACCAAGATGATTCAAAATAATAATGGCAATACTACCTACTCCACCATTTGCACCTGTCACTAAAATTTTTCCATCACTTGGTTTAATACCATGTTTTTGTAAAGCCATGACACACAACATTGCGGTATAACCTGCTGTACCAATAACCATCGTATCTTTAAAAGAAAAAGCAGAAGGTTTTTGTATGAGCCAATCACCAGAAACAGTGACTTGCTCGGCTAGCCCTCCAAAATACTTCTCACCCACTCCCCAACCATTCAGTAGAACTTCATCTCTTTCTTTCCATGCTGGATGTTTTGATTCAATCACAACACCCGAAAAATCGATGCCTGGGGTCAAAGGAAAACTACGCACCACTGGTGAACGCCCAGTAATGGCTAAAGCATCTTTATAATTGAGTGTTGAATATTTGACTTCGACTCTAACCTCTCCTTCTTGTAAAGGCTTTGATGCAATCTCAGTAATTTGTGATGTGTAACCTGCTTCATCTTTAGTAATTACAATACCTTTGTACATAGAACTTCCTCTCCATTTAATTAGACTGCTTGTCTAGAATTAATTAAAAAATAAATACAGACGTCTGCATTTATTTTTTAATTAACTTTTTACGTGATTTGTTGTTTTACAGCTAAAGTAAACAAGCGATAAAATGCATCTAAGGGACTTGTTGATTTGACCAAACGTGCTCTTAGAACTGCACCTTCCCACCCAATCCAAAACTGATAAGCAGCTTCATCGCAATCAGCTAGGCTATATTGTGAATTTGACTGATGTAGGCAATCAGAAACTAATTTCTCCCATACCTTAAAGATATTTTCGATTCGGGCAATGATTTCTTGTGGTAAATACGACACTTCTTGTCCTAAGTTACCTAAAATACAACCTCGTTTAAAATCATATTTTTGCATTTTTTCACCCGCATCTTTTACAAAATTTTGCAGCTTTTCTAGTGGGGAAAGATCAGTTTGACTTAAAAACTTATTCAATCGCTTCACAAAATAAAGTTCATAAGCATCTAAGACTTCTAAAATAAAAGCCTCTTTATTTACAAAATAATGGTAGAAAGACCCTTTAGGAACTTGGACTGATTTCATGAGATCGTCCAAGCTCATAGCATTCATTCCACGTTCGGTCAGTAACTCGATACCTCGGTGGATTAAAACTTCTTTAGTGTCTGCATAGTTACAGCCGTGTTTGGTTGGTCGACCACGTGGTCTTTTGGGTGAGGAAGAATAATTCATATAATAAAAATAGACTATGTGACTAGAAATAACAACAATAAGATTATTTGATTGAAAATTTTATCTAAACGTCATCTAGTTCTCTTTTTTCACAGTACTTAGTCATTCATATAAATGCTCTTAAAAATCCTATAAGTTTATGAACTAATTTTTTATAAATTTCTATTATTTTTCTTCAAAATATTGAAATTAATAAATATATTGTAAAAATAATTTATAAACTAGATTTTAGGTAAACATAAGTTAAATGGAATAAAATTCTATGGATTTTTATACTAAAAGGCTAGTTTAAAAACTATTATCTTTCATTTTTTGTTGTGTCCATTACTAAATAGCTTGTAATTGATGAGATGGAATTAATTGTCCCTAGAACTTCTGTATGAAACTTTTTATACGATTTAATATCTGCTACTTCTACTCGTAAAAGATACTCTATAGCTCCAGTAATTGTATGACACTCAACTACTTCTGTAGATGAGAATATAATTTCCTCAAAAGCATTCAGGCATTCTTTTGAATGGCATGAAAGACCAATCGAAACATACATAACTAGACCAATGCCTAGAAGAGATCTATCGATAACAGCTTTATATCCTTTTATTATTCCAATTTTTTCTAATTCTTGTACACGTCTAAGACAAGCTGAAGGAGATAGTCCTATACGTTCAGCTAGTTTTAAATTGGTTAAGCGAGCATCACTTTCAAGTTCGGACAATATTCTGCGGTCTAATCTATCTAAATTAATCATTTATTGTGAATAGGTGTCTATATAAGCTAAATATACAATTTAATTTAGTTTTATTAACAATAAAATATGTTTATTCATTTTTTTTAGCTTGATATGACAAACATTACCCTTTTTATTCCTTTCATTATCTTCTGTATTGTTATGACAAGTACGCCTGGCCCTAATAATGCTTTCGTTATGATATCAGGCGCCCGATTTGGTATATGGAAAACTATTCCATTAATCCTAGGAATTTCTATAGGTGTAGGCTTACAACTTTTGGCTCTAGGAATGGGAATAAGCCAAATCTTCGATTTCATACCTGAACTTCATCTTATTTTAAGTCTTATCGGATCTTTATATATCGTGTGGCTTGCTTGGAAGATAGCTTCAAGTGGTACTTTAGAAATAAATCAGGATAGAAAGCCCTCTATGGGTTTTATTGAAGGAGCTATGTTTCAGTGGATAAATCCAAAAGCATGGATTGTTTCTATCAGTACAGTTACTACATATTTTTCTATGGAAAGTAATTTTTTAGAGATTTTTTTTGCTGCTTTAGTACTTATATTTATTACTATTCCCTGTGTTGGAATTTGGGCTGTAGCGGGAACCTTTTTACGAAAATTACTTATGAATATCCGATATGCTCGTATATTTAATTTAAGTATGTCTATAGCTTTATTAATGGCAGTTTTACCCACCACTATCAAATTAATCATAACAAATGTTATAGCTATTTCTTAAGATTTCCTAAAATTAACATAATACACCTTATACGAAATACGTTATAATTCTCTTGAAAATTCAAAGCTGTAGTTCCTTTTTTGCCCAACCTCCCCAAGGTGGGCTTTTTTGTTGATTTTTATGTTCCACGATTAATATTTTTCCCATGTTTCACGATTTTGATTAGCTCCTCTGCTTAATCTATATTTAACTCCTTGCTTACTTTTTAAAGGAGGGAGAGGAATAGGAAAAAGTCTTCATTTAGTACCGGATGATATAAGTAACTGAATATATAGAGAATCCTAAAAATTACATTTGAGAATTAATATAATCTTTTAAATAGTCTTTTAAATGCTCAAGAAAATGTGCTACTCGAGGTGAATGCTCCAATCTGTCTGCATATACAGCGTAAATATCAGCAGGCGGAGTTTCATATTCTTTTAAGATTTGAATTAATCTTCCGCTTTTTAAATACTTTAAGACATCCCATTCTGCCCTCATTAGTATTCCATGACCATCAAGAGCCCAGTCTAGTGTCACCTGGCCATCGTTACTACTGAGTTTTCCATGAACTTTAACGGTTTCTTCCTTATTACCTTTAGAAAAACGCCAATTGGCATAAGCACCATCATTTTGTCTCAGTACTATACATTGATGAGTCGTAAGATCTCGTGGATTTAAGGGAGTTCCAGCCGCATTTAAATAAAACGGTGAAGCACATAATAGCCTTTTATTTGCTGCGATTCGTTTTGCTATTAATCTTGAATCTGGGATTTGCCCAAAATGAATAGAAACATCAATAGTATCACTAGGGAGATGAACTGGACGGTCTGTTAAATGCAGTTGTACCTCAATCTCAGGGAATTTTTTTATAAAAGATGAAATTGCTGGTGCTATATATTTACGACCAAAACCAAAAGGTGCATTTACTCGTAATAACCCTTTAGGTGAACTACGGCTACTTGCAACGAGTTGTTCCATATCATCAATTTCTTTCAAGATACGCACAGCATTTTCATAATAAATTTCCCCCTCAGAAGGGCTTTGTTGCACAAAGATTTGAAATGCAAAGCGCCCCTAATTGAGCCAAATTTAAGGCGTAACTTGGGTAAGTGGTCGACCTAATTCCGTAAATCTGTTAAGGACTGCTA
>NZ_JBQGUZ010000042.1:0-9268 GCF_052078135.1 Acinetobacter lwoffii | reverse complement strand
CGTTTAATTGGTTTTGGGAAAAAAGAAGAGTTTAAGGAAATTTTGGCAATTTTAAGAAAGCAGAATCCTGATAGGATAAGGGTTCTGTGAAATTTGTCGTGTACAGAGATTAAAAAGTTAATAAAAATCATACGTAAAAATTCAAGAGATCTCTTTAGTATGGCTGAGCTTAAAGCGCCAGAATTTTTTAATCTGAATGGCTGTTAGGGGTTAACACTATAAAATGAAATTAAAACTCAGTGTCATGGCGGGGATATTGGCAAGTAGTCCGGCAGTTTTTGCACTGGATTTGCAAGAAGCCTATGCGCGCGCCCAGCAAAATGACCCGAACTGGCAGGCGAATGTGTTGCAGTATCAGGCCGATCAGCTCAATCTGGGGATTGCCAGCGGCAATTTGCTGCCGACCGTGTCCCTTTCAGGCAATGTCACCCGTAAAAACCAGTCCGTCAACAACTCAGAGTCTGAAGGTTTGCCTGCTGAATTTGGTGAGTTGCAAAGTTCCAGTACAACCAGCCGTCAGGTGGCCTTAACCGCACGCCAACCTTTATTTCGCTGGGATGCCTGGCAAGGTTATAAGCAGGTCAAGACCTCGGTCGAACTCAGTGAAGTCAATCTGCGTCTGCAAAAACAGCAGCATATTTTACAGGTGGCCGAAGCCTATTTTAATGTCTTGCGTCAGCAGTCTTTGACTACGGCTTATTTACAGGAAGAGCAGGCACTGTCTGAGCAGTTACGGATGATGAATGCCAAGCTGAAAGAAGGTCTGGTAGCGCGCAGTGAGGTCAGTGAAGCCAATGCCCAGTATCAAAGTGCCCAGGCCAACCGGATTTCGACTCAAGTTCAGCTGGTACTGGCCCAAGAACAGCTGGCACAATTAATCGGCCCGTATCAGGATAATCTGGCGGTGCTACGCAACGATTTCCAGTTTCAGAAACCGGTTCCAAGTGATATGCAGTCCTGGACCGAATTGGCACAAAGCCAGAATCTGAATATTCTGCAAGCGCGTCTGCAAAAGCGCTATTCTGAAGATGCCAAACGGGTCGAGCAGGCTGCGCTCTATCCGCAGGTCGAAGCGGTCGGAACCTATGGCTATTTAAAACAAAGTCCAGCCACGATCATGTCCAGCAATGGAGATTTCGACCAGATTGGGGTGGAAGTGAACTGGAATGTATTTAGCGGCGGACGCACACAAAAAAGTATCCGTCAGGCCGGTGTCAATGTGCAAAAAAGTGAAGCACAACTGGATGCGGCTATCCGTAAAGCCAATACCGATGTGAAACAGTCTTTTATGCAGGTAGAAACCGATCAGGCCAAACTCAATGCACGTAAAGCTGCGATGGACTCTTCAGAAATTGTCTCACAAGCCTCCAGAGCGCAATATCAGGAAGGCTTAAAAACCATGGTTGATGTATTGCTGGCACAGCGTAATGCCTTTTCTGCCAAGACCGATTATTTAAATGCCAAATATGACTATCTGTTGCATGTGTTGCAATTGCAGGCTTCAGTCGGGCAGTTAACCGAAAAGGAACTGGCAGAACTGAACGCCTGGCTAATTGAATATGATTCGCCTCAGTCTTTATGAGGCTACTATTGTCATCAAACTTTCATCATAGATATGCTTTAATATGATTTATTATTGATCATTGTCCTCTATCGTTCAGGAGTAGCTTTCCTTGTGTCCAAATAATCCTGTATTAAGTCATCACATTTCTTCGCAATTTAATGAAGAACTGCAAGACGTAAATACCAAATTCATGACGATGGGCGGACTGGTAGAACAGCAGGTAGCTAATGCCATTCATGCCCTATTGGACACAGATGTCTCAATGGCAGTAGATGTGCAGTTTCAAGATAATGTCGTCAATCAGATGGAACGAGATATTGATGAAGCGCTGACCCTGATTCTGGCGCGCCGTCATCCTGCCGCGATTGATTTACGTATGGTGCTTGCCATGTCCAAGGCCAATACCGATCTGGAACGGATTGGCGATGAAGCCTCGAAAATAGGCCGAATTGCACAAAGCTTATGTGAAGAGGGCGGCTCACCGCGCGGTTATATGGAAACCCGGCATATTGGCAACCAGGTGCGGGTGATGATTCATGATGCACTGGATGCTTTTGCGCGTCTGGATGTAGATCAAGCTTTGAAGGTCATGTTGGCAGATGCGGATATTGACCGTGAGTATCAATCAGCCACACGTACGCTTATGACTTATATGATTGAAGATCCGCGGCATATCAGTCGTGTCATCAATGTATTATGGGTGCTCCGTTCGCTAGAAAGAATTGGCGATCATGCCCGGAATATTTCGGAACAGGTGATCTATATGGTCAAAGGTTTTGATGTGCGTCATACCAGCGTTGAAGAAATTGAACAAAAAGTTCAGCGTTAAATCTTAAAAAATTAAAATAAAAAGCCTGCAATTTGCAGGCTTTTTTTTAGCTTTAATTAAATGTTTTTTATCAAGTCGGAAGCAAAACAGGTTTTAAAATAATCAAAATTTTTACCGATGAAATTTACAAAAAATGTGATTTAGTTGTCAAAAAATATACAAAATGTATATATAATTATAAAATATGCAGGTTTTTTAGACAAAATAGAGTTTTTCTCCAGAGAAATTATCAGATGGACACATGTGGCGATGTGTATCTAAAGTGATCATCAACCGTTTTTAGCTATCCCATTTTACACCAGATAAACCTGCACAAGTTTTGTGAAATATCATATGTAAGAGAACATTTATGATGATTGATGAAAGTAAAAGAGAAGTTTCTCAAATTTACTTTTCTGTGCGGTTAAAGTTTTTTATCGCACTCTTGGGGGCTTGTTGCTGGACCGCATTTTCAATTTGGATTTCCCAAAACTGGCTGCATGATCTGAGCGGATATATTGGTTATTTTGCAGCGGTTTTCCTGATTTATGGCATTGCCATTATTCCAGGCTTTATGAATTCATTTGCGGCTTTCAGCTTGATGATGGATCGCAGACCCAAGCGGCAGCGATTAGCGTCTTATCCGGGCATTACCATGTTGATTGCTGCCTATAATGAAGCTGCTTCCATAGAAGATACTTTAGTCAGCATTAGTGTGCAAAAATATCCAGGAAGATTGCAGGTTATTGTTATTAATGACGGTTCTCAGGATGACACTGCTGGTATTGTCCGAAAAGCCGAATCGAGATTTCCCTGGCTGACCTTGCTGGATTTAAAGCAAAATGCAGGGAAGGCGCATGCTTTAAATGAAGGACTAAAGCTGACTCAGCATGATTTAGTGATTACCGTTGATGCAGATTCTTATTTACATCGTGTTGCTTTAATCAATATTGTGGAACGCTATGTAGCGGATCCACCCAATACACGTGCGGTTGCGGGTAAAATTCTGGTACGCAATTCTCGTGAAAACATATTAACCAAAACTCAGGAATGGGACTATTTTCTCGGCATTGCAGCGACCAAGCGTATGCAGTCTCTATATCAGGGAACCTTAGTGGCCCAAGGTGCTTTCTCTATTTATGATCGAAACGCCCTAATTGAAGTGGGTGGATGGCCTGAATGTGTGGGCGAAGACATCGTACTTACATGGGCATTATTGAATGCAGGCTATCGTGTTGGACATTGTGAGGATGCCTGTCTATTTACCAATGCACCGACCACACTTAAGGTTTTTATCAAACAGCGTCAGCGTTGGGCACGTGGCATGATTGAGGCATTTATTCAACATCCCACTATTCTAATTAAGCCAAGACTGTCTACGTTTTTTATTTACTGGAATCTGCTTTTCCCTTGGTTGGATATTGCCTTTACCTTTGGCTTTATACCTGGACTCATTCTGGCATGTTTTGGACACTACTGGATCGCGGGTATTATGACCCTAGCTTTATTACCTATGGCATTCTTACTGGGGCTATTAAATTATTCAATTGAACGCAGAATGTTTGATGATCTGGAGCTCAGGGTACGGAAAAACTTCAGTGGTTTTTTCTTGTATGTTCTTGCCTATAGTTTCTTATTGCAACCTGCCAGTATTTTAGGATATTTGGATGAAGTACTGAGAACACGAAAAACATGGGGAACAAAATGAAAAATAACAAAATTGGGATCTATGCGGTTGTTCCTTTGCTTATAGGTATGAATGCAAGCAGCCTGGCCAAGGGATTAGAAGAAAACCTGGCCCAAAGTGAACGTGCGCTTGGAACAGAGTTTTTCTTTAGTGATGATAGTGAAGGCTTTCAAACCCGTAAATTATCAGCGGAATTTTTGCCTCAATATGAACATGCTGATGATTATCTAGGTATACGTGGCAGTGCTTATCAGTATAAAGCTGATGACTGGAGTCGAGATGGTCAAAAGATTTCATTGATTGGACGTAATATTGATTCTGCTACAGCGAATGGCTGGGCTTTGGAGGCAGGTATAGTTGATCAAGGAGATCATACATTATTCACATTTGATGGTAGTTATCGTACGCCACTTGCAGAAAAAACAGCATTAGAAGTTTTTGCCAATCGGGATTGGGTTGAAACTCAGCCTGCTTTGGAGCAGGGAACGAATTTTACCTTTATTGGTGCTGCCTTGGATCAGGGTTTAGGTGAGCATGTCACAGTGGTGGGTGTTGCAGGATCGCAATTTTTTTCAGACGATAATCGCCGTGATCATGGTCGTATCAGACTGATCTATCAGCCTTCTCTGGACTTGGGATTGACGCTTCAGGCCCGATATCGCACCTACCAAAGTAGTGAAGAAGATGTAGGCAGGGAATATTTTAACCCTCAGGATTATCAAGAATCGATGCTGGCCTTAGGTTGGCGTCAGCGTTTTTCCGGCTGGTCAGCTGGTTTAACTGCTGGTTTTGGACGTGAAAAAATTAATCAGGATTCAAGTCAGACCACCCGGTTATTTGAACTGAACTTGCAAAGTCCTGTTCACGGCTCGCAGTTTCTACGTATGAATGCCGGATATAATCGCAGTGCTTCCTTCTATGGGCCGGATTATGATTATCGTTATATCAGGGGTGAATGGATTGTGCAGTTTTAAATCTGGAAGATGAATCTTAATATTGAGCGGTCTTAAAAGACCGCTTTTCTTGTGTAGCAAATTTTTGATTCAGAGAAAGATAATTAATCCATATTAACTATGAGTTTCTTCCTCAGCATCATCTTCAAAAGTTTTGGCAATTTTTTCAATATTCAGGCTTTTGGCCATCGCATCAAAGATTTCCTTATATACGCCTTGCTGATGATAAAGCTGGTCGTGTTCACCATGTTCGGCAATCGTTCCTTCTTTCATCACATAGGTATAATCTGCATCAATAATCTGCGACAGGCTATGCGAAATGATGATCACGGTACGGCCTTGCTTGATCTGGTCCAGACTTTGTTTGATCTGTTCCGTGGCAATTGCATCCAGACTCGCCGTCGGTTCATCCAGAAAAATGATCGGTGGATTTTTCAGGAACATCCGTGCCAAGGCAATCCGTTGCTGCTGGCCGCCAGACAGCATCAAGGCATCGCTGTCATAGCCATCCGGTAACTGTAAAATCTGCTCATGAATCGAGGCTTTTTCTGCCGCCTCAATTACATCTTCCATTGAGGCAGTAGTTTTGCCGTAACGGATATTGTCAAAGATGGTGCCCTGAAAAATATGGTTTTTTTGTAAGACCAGACCAATATGATCGCGTAGATATTGGGTGTCATAATCTTTTAGGTCAATGCCATCCAGTTTGATCTGGCCTTGCTGTGGTTCATAAAATTTATCCAGCAAACTGATCAGGGTGGATTTTCCGGCACCCGATAAGCCCACCAAGGCGGTAATTTTATTGGGACGAATTTCCATATCAATATCTTTCAGGGCATGGTGGCCGTTTGGATAATAAAAATTCACGCCACTCAGTTCAAATTTTCCTTGGACAATCGGTTTCTGCTGACCGCTTTGTTCAATTTCATCATCTGCTTCCAGAATCTTGAAAAAGCTTTCTGAATAGATCATGGCGTCATTTACTTCATCATAAATCCGGTGCAGGGATCGGATTGGGGCAGAGACATTATTAAATAGCAACACATGAAACATGATCATGCCAATACTCATCTGGCCATCCAGCACAAAGTAGGAGGTTAGAATAATGATGAGTACAATCCCGATCTGTTCCAGAAAAGTTTTCAGGCCATCAAACAGGAAACTGGTCTGGCGGGTTTTCATCTGATTGTCGGTCAGTTCACGCTGTAAACCGAGCTGCTTTTCCGATTCAATCGATTCGCGGTTAAAGGATTTGATCACAGTAATCGAGTTGATGATGCTGAGAATGCCCTGACTCTTTTTCTCCCGACCATCGCGAAGACTGCGGCGCCAGCCCCCCAGCTTTTGCGCCTGTTTATAGGTCAACCAGAAATAGATCGGGACAATGGCAGTCGCGACCAGACCGACATAAACATTGGCATAATACATTAACCCCAAAGCCACAATGGCACTGGTAAATAACGGTAAAATATCAATAAAGAAGATCTGAACGAGACGGGTCAGTGAACCAATACCACGGTCAATCCGGGTCTGTAATTTACCGGCCTGATTATTTTCCTGATTAAAAAATTCCAAACGATATTTTAAAAACTTTTCAATAATCCCTTGGGCCAGATCCTGAGAGACAAAAATTCGCAGTTTCTCTCCATAGAACTTCTGCCCGAACTGGACAAAGGCATTAATAATTTCTTTGCCGAGCAAAATTGCCGAAATCGTGATCAGAATATGCCAGCCTTGCTCCAATCCTTGACCGGCTTCGAGTAGCGAATTGATGCTGTCGACCGCATATTGCAAGGTAATGGCATTGACCTGTGCGGTGAATGAGCCAATCAGGGTCAGAATCAGCGTGGCAATCACCAGCAACCGGTAAGGCTGAACAAAGGGACGAAGTTTCTGAAACAGCTGCCATAAGTTCATAAAAGGATTATTTTTATTGTGAAAGTTGAATTCAGTCTAGGCAGGAATCATGCCAGCCACAAGCATAAATGTTGTAGTCATTTGTGAAGAGCAGTTGTAATCCTTTAGGTCGAATGTCAGTATTTTCATGTGGATACTGGATCTGATGGATATGACGCTCGATTTATTTGCACCCCAGCCGCAAGCCAATGTATTACCTTTTGATGGGGTAGTGGAGGATTATGGCCTGATTTTGGATGAGGAACAAAGCCAGCAGTATCTACAGCATTTTCTCAGTCAGCTGGCCTGGCAACATGATGAAGTGCATTTATTTGGCAAGCACCATGTCACCGGTCGCCAGGTGGTCTGGTATGGCGATGAACATTATCAGTATCGTTATTCTGGTACGCTTAAACAAGCTCAGGTATGGACACCCGGATTATTCCGTTTAAAGCAGCATATTGAAATTCTGGTCGGTCATCCCTTTAATTCCTGTCTGGCCAATTTGTATGAAGATGGTTCCCAAGGCTTGGGCTGGCATAGTGATGATGAACCGGCGTTATATACAGGTACTTCTCGGGAAAATGTCATCGCTTCTCTGAGTCTGGGAGCCACCCGCAAAATGAGCTTTAAGCATAAAATTCGCAGTGATAAAGTCGATGTGCTGTTACATAGTGGGCAATTAATTGTGATGCGTGGCGCGACACAGCAACACTGGAAGCACAGTATTAGCAAAACCAGCAAAGTTTTGACACCACGAATTAACCTGACCTTTCGTTATTTTTATCCTTAAGAAGCATTTTGGAGCATAAAAAAGCACCCTGAAGGATGCTGTTTTAAAAAATTTTCAAAACAGATTAAGGCGTGATCCCGGCAGGATGACGATACCAGCTTTCAATCAACAAGGCAGCCGCAATACTGTCGGCAGAGAGTTTCTTGCCGCGACCTTGCGCCTGATAATGATCCAGCTCATCGCGTGCTTCACGGGTGGTCAGACGTTCATCCACCATCCAGGTTTCAATATTGGTCTGATGACGTAAACGGCGGGCAAATTTTCGCGCCCTTGTCGACAGCTCGGATTCACTATCATCCATATTCAATGGCAAACCGACCAGAAATAAATTCGGTTGATGGCTTTTCACGATTTTGAGCAGCTCATCCCAGTTGGGGATACCATCTTTCATGGGAAATAAAGGCAGGGGATTGGCACTTGCAATCAGGGATTGTCCAACTGACATTCCCATTTTTTGTGTACCAAAATCAAACGCCATAATGGTTTGTGGCACGTTTACATCAGGCATGTCCAATCTCGGAAGATAACCAGTTGCGGTCTACGCCCATTTTTTTATAGGCAGCGTCCCAACGGTCGTTATAAGGTAAGTTAAAAATCAGATCCATATCGGAATCACAAATCAGCCAGTCACCACGGGCAATTTCCTGTTCCAGCTGATGCTTGCCCCAGCTGGCATAACCGAGGGCAATCTGATAGCGACCGACACCTTCATTATGCGCAATCGCATCCAGAATATCTTTGGAGGTGGTAATGCAGACATTTTCACCCACGGCAATGGAGGAGTGCCAGGTCGGCTGACCGGTATGTAAGACAAAGCCGGCCTCAGGGCGCAAAGGGCCACCTTGCAATACTTCATGCGGATTGACATTATCTGCTTCAATATCCAGATCATTCAGCAATTCTTTAATTTGAATGCCGGCAGGTCGATTGATAATGATGCCTTGGGCACCATCTTCATCATGACGAGCGAGATAAATGACCGTCTGGGCAAAAAAATCATCATTCGCATGCGGCGGTGCAATCAGACAACGATGTGTCAGAAACTGTTTGGTCACCTGAGCAGTTCTCCCAAAGTCAGTATGCTATGCAGTCTGAAAAAGTGAAGCATGGCCTACGGGCCTAATTGTAATCACTCAAACAGCGGCTTTCTTCCTGCTAGTTATCCCATAAAATGCTTAGGCTGACAACTTGGATATGGGGTAAATCAGGCATGAACAGGTTAAGGCCGGTTTTAAAATTCCTTTTAAAAAGACCTTCAGTGATTTTATTTAAATGATGGGAGGTAGTTTTAAGCGTTTTTTATTTATGCTAAAACAGCCAGATAAACCGAGTAAAAACTTACTTAAATTTTAATAAAAAATATTAAATATATTGTGGTGGAATGATAAATAATAACAATAGATCATTCATGGTTAAAAGTAGACTATATATAGTTTCTTGCTTTTAAATAGAATTTATCGGCTTTGTTGCACAAACCTATCTGTAAAGGCTTTTTCAGCGATATAATTTTCAAATGAAGAAGCCTACACACAAAATCTACCGCACAACCAATTGGCCCGCATATAAC
>NZ_JBQGUZ010000041.1:0-9621 GCF_052078135.1 Acinetobacter lwoffii | reverse complement strand
CAGAAAGCTGTTATTGAACAAAGAAAGTTAAATCCTGTGCTTGACTCTTGTGGTTAAAAACAGGACATTTTAAATGGTTTATCGCATAGACATTTTAATTGGTGAATAACACAGTGTTGTAAGCCCAAAATAGAAATGTCCGCTTTTAGAATGTGCACTTTTGCAATTTCCTTAGCGGACGGTTTGATATGTTGGTGTCTATGTCGGATAAAGAACTTAAACGATTGTCGGTCTTGCAGGAAATCTGCGATCAACGCATAACTCAATCCCAGGCTGCTCAGCTACTTCTACTTCATATTTCAGAATGTCAGGTCAGACGCTTACTGCAGAAATACAAAGTTCAAGGTCCAGCTGTATTAGCCCATACGGGTCGTGGCCAAACCAGCAATTCCAGGCTTTCTGAAGAACTCAGACTCAAGTGCCTCAATATTGTTTCTGATCAACTGCATGGTTTCGGACCAACCTTGGCGCATGAAAAGCTTATTCAACAGGAGTTATGGTTCATTCTGACCAAGGCAGTCAGTACTGTAGTCGTGCTTTTAGAGCGCTATTATTGACGAATAACTTTATTCAAAGTATGTCAGGCAGTCTTGCGCAGTACACTGCTCATGTTGGGACAATGCAGTGACTGAAAGCTTCTTTCATACATTGAAAGGTCATGTAATCCATGGCAGTGTGTTTGCCACTCGAAAAGAAGCGAATGCTGTCCTGTTCGACTATATCGAGATTTATTACAATCGAATCAGAATACATTCTGCAAATGGCTGGTTAAGTCCTGAAGCCTTTGAACAAAAATATTGTAAGAATTTAGAGGGATCGAATGTCCATAATACTGTCTAGGATCAGATAAAGGATTCTGCATCTGAAAAAAAGGCCTTTAGCTTAATTCTGAGCTTCGACTAATGACAAAATATAAGACTTCTACCTCTGAAAATTGTAAAAAATCAATTTTTTTGATCTTTAAAGAATGAGGATATAGTATTTGTAAAATTACTTAGCTGCTTAAAACTTAATTCTAATTGGTTAATAGGTGAAAAATGAAATTAGCAGAAGCTCTCTTACTTCGAAGTGATCAACAAAAAAAAATTATTTCACTAAAACAACGTATCAATGCAAATGTATTGGTACAAGATGGTGATAAACCATCTGAAGATCCAAATGAACTATTGAAACAAGTATTTTCTTTAATTCAAGAATTTCAAAAATTAAGTTATGCAATTCATGAAACTAATGCTTTAACAAAATTAAATGATGGTCGTTCTCTACTTGCTTTATTGACTTTGCGTGATGAATTTGTAGAACAGCACAAAACCCTAACTGCAGCAATAAGTAATACATCTCGTGAATCTGATCGTTATAGTACGCGGGAAATAAAGTGGCATAAAGTTATTCCAGTTTCATCATTACAAAAACAAGCTGATGATATTAGTCTTAAATTACGTGATTTAAATGTGTTAATTCAGTCGAATAATTGGAAAATTGATTTGATTGAAGCCTAATACTCCTTTAGATATAATCAAGTTGAACATACTGGGCGAGTACAAGATCCCTTACTTCCACAACATAGGATTGTAAATAAAGTGTAGTGGCTTGCAAAGCAAGTGGATAAGCTTAAAATTTTAAGTACAAATCAATCCATCACTTGGCATAACTCAAATCTTTGTGCGAACAAAGTTACACGTTACTTATAACTACCATGTACTGACAGTATGTTCACCTCAATTACTAAAAATAAAGAAATGAGCAAGCATCAGCTCAACTACATTTCTATTTTTAATTCGGTTCGGCTTTGTTGCATAACGAGCTGAAAAACAGATTTTGAAAACAGCAGATTCAAATCACAAGTGCGACACATTTGTAGTTAGTTGAAAAATTTAGGTGTATTCGTAGAATCATTAGACTTTTTCAACTCGCAATTGGAAAGCACGCAATGAAGAAATACACCCAACTCTCTCAAGATGAAAGTAAGCGTCCGCTGAGCCCCACTTTTTCTCACTCATGAATACCACGATAGTGTCCACTAAATTTTAAGTGGACACCTATTTATGGATTTAAAGACAGTTATAGACAGCACACCAATGCTAAAAAAGCCCCGTCGAACCTTCACGGCTGAATTTAAACATCAACTTATTCAGCAATGCCAGCAGCCAGATACATCAGTGGCTAAGGTCGCAATGCAACATCAGATCAATGCCAATCTGTTGCATAAATGGATTCGTCAGTCCAGATCAATGCCCCTGCATTAACACCCCCTCCATTCCACAGACTGACTTTCTTCCGGTCATGCTTCACCCGACTCCAGTCAAACAAGACGCACCTCCGCCACCTGTGCCGGAGAAGAATGCTGTCGCTCATATCAGGATTCCATTGCATAAGGAACAAAGTTCCGCAAGGGATCAGATGATCGAGATCGACTGGCCAGTGGAGTCAGTAACTGAATTACTGTTGCTGATCCAGGGTTTGACTCAATGATCCGTATTGATGAAATCTGGTTGTCTACCCAGCCCATGGACATGCGTGCGGGTATGGATACTGCCATGGCTAAGGTGTTGAGAGCCTTTGGCTCGATCAAACCGCATTGCGCTTACCTGTTCTGTAATAAACGTGGCCATCGCATGAAAGTGCTGGTGCATGATGGACGGGGATCTGGCTGTGTGCCCGGCGGCTGGAACAGGGAAAATTCCACTGGGCGCAGGTTCACCAGGGTGAAAGCATGGCGATCAGTCTGGAACAGTTACAGTCACTGATCCAGGGTTTGCCTTGACAGCGCATTGGTGGTGACGATGCTCTAAACCAGCTTGGTACATTCTGCTATTCTCCAAACGTTCTATTTCCTCTGCGTCATGACCTCAGGCATACTGCGGTCATTAAAATGCTGCCTGACTTAAGCCAACTGACCCATGAACAACTGCTGGAATTTACCAGACAGCTAGCGCTGCAGCATCAACAACTCGCAGAAGATAAACAACAATTAGATACCAAAGTTCAGCATCTTGAAGTATCAAATCAGCAATTGGATACCAAAGTTCAAAATCTTGAAGCATGCAACCAACATCTCTCTGTTCTCACTCAAAAATACGAGCATGAACTTGCGCTATTTAAACAGTATAAATTCGGTAGTAAAAATGAACATCTCACCGCAAAACAAATCCACCTATGGGACGAAGCGGTTGAAGAAGATATTGCTGCGGTTGACCTGGAACTGGAACGACTGAATGCAGATAAAATGAATACAGCTGCGCAGAAAAGCGGGTATGCACGACTCTAAAATCACCAAAGCGTTCGAATAAGTCTCACCACGGGATACCTGAACGATAGCGCTTCAACAAATAGTCGGTTATCTTTGGCCGTTACTCCAACAGTACCCATTCGTCCAGGTAACAGATCTTTAACCTGTTCCCACTGATCATCTTTTAATGCATAGCGTTTAGTCATGAAAAATTATGAGGACCGGTAAGATTTTCTCAAGCTAATTGATGACACGCCCTAAGAATAAAAAAATATTTATAAAAATAGACGTCTTGCGTTAGTCAAAATTTAAAATTTAAACAGCCAAAAGCTACATATTATAAGGTTTTAGCCAATTCAAAAATTAGGTAAAACGATACTTTCGCAAGAGGTCTAATCTATATTTTTTAGATTTAGCTATACAGAATTTATCATTCTGTATAGCATAGACTTTATACTCTATTAGTATCTAGAGTATAGTAAGAGTCAGACTGCTTAGCTAAAAGTTCAATAAACTGCGGAATTGCACTTGCACTTTGAACCGTACCGGGTTTGTCGGAGACTTTTTTATTTAAGTTAGGCCACCTGACCTAACGGGTTAATCTTATCATAGTACATTGCTTCAAACTCAAAAGGCGACTTGTAACCCAATGCACTGTGTACACGCTCTTTATTGAACCAATCTACCCAGTTGATTGTCGCAAGTTGTACATCCGCTAAACCTTGCCAATCTGCTTTTAAATATTCAATCACCTCTGTTTTGTATAAGCCATTCACTGTTTCAGCCAAAGCATTATCGTATGAATCACCAGTTGTACCGACTGACGCTCGTAAATTTGCTGCTTCTAGACGATTGGTATAGCGAATGGAAAGATATTGCACACCTCTATCGGAATGATGAATTACATTCTTTGGCATACCTCGATCATGCAAAGCTTGTTCTAATGCATCAAGCACCATATCTGTATTCATACGTGTTGATACTTTCCATCCAACAATTGCTCGTGAAAACACATCAATAATAAATGCGGTATAGACCCAACCTGACTTGGTTTGAATATACGTAAAGTCACTGACCCACAGCTGATCTGGATGATCAGCACTAAAATTACGTTTCACTAAATCATTCGCTCGTTTTTGATCATCTCGGCTACGGGTGGTTTGTTTGTTCTTACCTCGCCAAACACCTTGTATACCTAGCTTTTTCATTAATCGAGCAACAGTACAGCGTGCAATAATATAGCCTTCACGTTTCAGTTTTTGCCAGACTTTACGTACACCATACCGACCTGAACTTTCCTTCCAAATTCGTTTAATCTCCTCAGCATGATGCAAGTCATGTAAATCTCGCTTTGCTCGATGTTCTGGATTTTCGCAGAGATCTAGAGTCCGGTAATAGGTTGAAGCTGCGATCGGTAAAATCCTACAAATCGCATCAACACCATATAAGTCTTTATTGTTATGGATGAAATCCACCATTATTTGTGTGGGCGGTCGAGCTCCGCCTGGGCGAAAAAAGCGGCTGCTTTACGTAGAATTTCATTCGCACGTTGCAGTTCTTTATTTTCGCGTTCTAGTTGTTTGATACGTTCTTGGTCTGAAAGCTGCTGTACTTTAACTGGATTTTGTTTATCTAAATATTTTTGATACCAAACACGTAGTGTTTCAGGAGTACAACCCTTGCGCAGTATACTGCTCAGGGAGCAATAGCTGTGATCGCAGCCCAATTCGATGGATAATCTTTCTCGGATTCAATCAATAATTGAACCGCTCTTTCTCTGATTTCAGGGGTATATTTTAATTTTGTCATCGGGATAGTCTCTCAGAATATTGACTCTCCGACAAACCCGGTACGGTTCAGTTTCTAGGTGAAGGTGAGTGGAAACGTAAGAAACATGGACCTGAATATCGTCGCCAATGGCGTAAGCTTCATATTGGCATCGATGCTGAAACCTTGCAAATACGTGCAGTACAGCTTACCACAAATAATGTGAGCGATTCGCAAGTACTCGGTGATTTACTTGCTCAAATTCCCTTAGATGAACGAATTGATTCGGTCTATACCGATGGTGCTTATGACACGAAGCACTGCAGACAAGTCATTCTAGATCGAGATGCACATGCGGTCATTCCGCCAAGAAAAAATGCAAACCCATGGAAAGATCAGAAATTGAGATCTTTAGAGCGGAATGAGTTACTGAAAACAGTTAAACGTTTAGGAAGAACGCTTTGGAAAAAATGGTCTGGTTATCATCGTCGAAGTTTAGTTGAAACCAAGATGCATTGCATCAAACTATTAGGTGATAAATTAACAGCAAGGAGTTTTTCTAGTCAGGTGAATGAGATTCATGCACGCATAGCCGTATTGAACAAATTTACAGAATTAGGTCGTCCTCATACCCAAGTTGTCACTTGAATTCTGTTCAAATGAGCAGAGTGTTGTCTTTTAAATCTTTGTGCAACAAAGCCCTTTAAAATTACATTTAGCATAAAATCTCTTATGCGAAGTCCAATATTAAATTAATCCCTTCACAAGGAAGAAGCTTGCTACAATGACCAATAAAACTGCAAAGCATTTCTTTAACATTGCTGGCGATAAAGCATGTGCCGCCTTCGCACCAAACTTAGCCGTAATGAAACTCATGATGCTAATGCCAATAAATGCATAAATATGCACGTAACCAATGGTATTAGGTACATTAATCTCAGCATTTATACCAAAAATAATAAAACCTAATGCACCAGCGACAGCAATGGGGAATCCACATGCCGCAGATGTTCCAACCGCCTTCTGCATGACCACACCATAGCGATTCAGGTACGGAACCGTCAGACTTCCACCACCTATTCCAAAAATTGCTGATGCAATCCCAATGACACTACCAGCAGCAACTTGTTGACCTGACGACGGTAAAATTTGCGTTGAATTAATTGCTGTTTTAGCATCTGTAAGCATCGTATATGCGACCCAAATCAGAAATAAGCCAACAATGATTTGTAGATGTAACCCTGATATCAAACCAGCAATACCTGCCCCAAAAAAACAACCAATCGCCATTGGTGGAGCTAGATTTTTAAATACAGGCCATAGCACAGCGCCATTTTTATGATGTGCCATTAATGAGCTGATTGAAGTGACAACGATTGTTGCTAAAGATGTACCTAATGCGAGATGCATAACAACATCAGGGTCATAACCCATTTGAGTAAAGACAATAAAAAGCAGTGGTACAATAATCGTACCACCGCCGACACCAAACAGCCCTGCTGCAAAACCAGCAAAAGCGCCGATGACTAAAAAGGTTATAAGTTCCACAATAAACTAACTTTAAAAAGATAAAAGAATTAAGGCATTGAGTTAAGCGTGTTCCAACTGACCCACTTGATGATAAGCACGGTTAAAATACACCAGACTTTCTTCTTGATCGCTTTGTTGAACTTTAAGAACACGACACATGAAAACACTGTGTGTACCGACTTGCTGAATATCTTGAATCTCACAGTCAAAACTGACCAAGGCATCTTTCAAAATAGGTGAACCAGTTTCCATCGTACTCCAATCACCGAGTTTGAAACGATCTTCTGAGCTGAATTTACTTGAAGCAAAAGCATTTGAAAGCTGTTCATGCTGAGTACTTAGTACGTTTACAGCCAAGACTTTATTTTCAACAAAATGGGCATGTGAACGGGAGGATTGATTCATACAGACTAATAACATTGGCGGTGTATCCGTCACGCTACATACGGCAGATGCAGTAAATCCATGCATACCTGTTTCACCCGAAGTCGTAATAACATTCACTGCTGTGGTGAGTAAAGACATTGCATTTCTAAAGTCTGTTGCTTCAATCATCTCTTTCATCTCAAATGTACATATCACGTGCTCGTGCATAAAGCTGGACAAATGGCCTTGCGATGATTTGTTCTGCTTCGCACGAGACTACGTTTGATTAAGCTTCTAGCTCTTTACGAACAATGGCAGCACCTGCGCTTAAAGCTTCAAGTTTGCCAAGTGCCACTTGGCGAGATAGCGGTGTCATACCACAGTTAGTTGAAGGATACAGTTTATCTGCATCAACAAATTGCAATGCTTTGCGTAGCGTATTTGCTACTTCCTCTGCAGTTTCCACTTGAGTGGTTGCCACATCAATTGCACCCACCATCACTTTCTTACCACGGATCAATTCGATTAAATCCATTGGTACACGTGAGTTTTGGCATTCAAGTGAAATAATATCGAGCTTAGATTGTTGTAGTTTCGGGAATGACTCTTCGTATTGACGCCATTCATTACCTAAAGTTTGTTTCCAATCTGTATTGGCTTTAATGCCGTAACCATAGCAAATATGAACTGCAGTTTCACATTTTAGACCTTCAAGTGCACGTTCTAAGGTTGGTACACCCCAGTCATTCACTTCATCAAAGAATACGTTAAACGCAGGTTCATCAAATTGAATAATGTCTACGCCTGCTGCTTCAAGTTCTAAAGCTTCTTGGTTCAAAATTTTGGCAAATTCCCAAGCCAGTTTTTCACGGCTCTTGTAGTGTCCGTCAAAAAGTGTATCAATCATGGTCATTGGACCAGGCAACGCCCATTTAATTGGCTGACTGGTTTGGCTGCGTAAAAATTTCGCATCGTCTACAAACACTGCTTTTTTACGAGAAACTTCACCCACAACTGAAGGTACACTTGCATCATAACGATTACGAATACGCATGGTTTCACGCTTTTCGAAATCTACACCTTCAAGATGTTCAATAAACGTGGTTACAAAGTGCTGACGGGTTTGCTCACCATCACTCACGATATCGATACCTGCAGTGACTTGCTCATGTAATGATAATTTCAAAGCATCACGTTTAGCTTCTAATAATTCTTCGCCTTCAAGCTTCCATGCAGACCATAATTTTTCAGGTTCAGCTAACCAAGACGGTTTTGGCAAGCTACCCGCAGTTGAAGTTGGGAGTAAAAGTTTCGGTTGTGTAAGCGCCATGTCTAATCTTCTTTCTCTAAAATTCGTCAGTCTGTGTGTCAATTCGATGTCTTAAGCAGCTGTTTCGACCTTAAAGTTTGCTGCCCATTCATTTAAAATATCTTGATATGGTTTGATGAAGTTTTCTTCTGTCCATTTACCTTGCTTAACCGCTAACTCACCACGTTCAACACGGTCATAAACGATACGTGTCAGTGAGTAATCGCCATAGCTCAAGCTTGGTTGATACTCCACACCTGCCGGAGAGTTGGTGTTGTAAATTTCAGGACGATAAATTTTTTGGAAGCTTTCCATGGTTGCAATCGCGCTGATCAATTCAAAATCAGTATAATCACGGACTAAGTCGCCAGCGAAATAGAATGCTAATGGTGCATTACCACCTTCTGGTTTGAAGTAACGTACACGTAAGCCCATTTTGGCGAAATATTCATCGGTACGTGAATATTCATCATTTTTGTATTCCACACCCAAAATAGGATGTACGTTGGCTGTACGGAAATACGTTTTAGAGGTTGAAACGCTTAAGCAAATGACAGGTTGTTTTTTAAATTCTGCTTTAAATACATCTGAATTGACTAAATGTTGATAAAGCTTGCCATGTAGATTGCCAAAATCTTCAGGTTTTTCACCTACACCACAACCCAATTGAGGCAATACTACGCTGAAGTCGTAATCACGCACATAAGATGAGAAGCTATTGCCGATCATGCCTTCAATACGCTCCCCTGTTTTATGGTCAATCACTACACTTTTCAGTGTTTCAATAAATGGGAAAGTTTGACCATTACCTTCGATATCAATTTCAGCAGAAATGATGTCAATCTCAAGTGAATAGCGATCACCTTTCGGGTTATCAACGGTTGCCAAGCTATTAAAACGGTTGTTGATCATCGCAAGGGTACGACGCAAGTTTTCTTCACGGCTTTCCCCACGTGCCAAATTGGCAAAGTTTGTGGTTAAACGTGTGCTTTCTGCTGGTGTATAATTCTCATCAAAACGGATACGTTTAATTGAACACTCAAATGCTGTACTCATGGAGATTGCCACCTAAAAATTTTATAAAAAGCTAAATTTCTGAATGGCTGTATTTAAACGTGAATAAGAAAGTGAGTAAAACGATATAAATTCAGCTTAAGATGAGAAATACTCATCTTAATAAATTAAAGATGCTGAGGATTTTTAGTTATTCAGTAAGCTAAGCGGCTATCTAAAATCTTTATCTGAAATTGGTAATGTTTTTTGCAACTCTACCAAAGATAATAAATCTCCAACTATCAAGTATGTGTAAAGGCTTTGTTGCACAAAGATTTGAAATGCAAAGCGCCCCTAATTGAGCCAAATTTAAGGCGTAACTTGGGTAAGTGGTCGACCTAATTCCGTAAATCTGTTAAGGACTGCT
>NZ_JBQGUZ010000040.1:0-13707 GCF_052078135.1 Acinetobacter lwoffii | reverse complement strand
CCAAAGAATGATTTCGCCCTGAAAATGCCGACCATGGAAAGGATTCATATGCTGCACCTTTAGCTAAAACAGTCTTCAGCTTACCATTCGTGGTTATTTGCAACAGTGCCTTTTCAAAGTCAGGTCAATGAAGTTCATGCGCGTGTGGCAGTTCTGAATAGATTTACGGAATTAGGTAGACCTCACACCCAAGTTGTCACTTAAATTTGAATGGATTGGGGAAAACTCAGCTTTTGAATGTTTATGCAACAAAGCCGGTTTTAGTTATAAACTTATTCATTCAGGAATTATATTGCTGAATGAATAAGTCTAATTGATTTATTTATGCAACCCAACTATTCATTTGATTCATTTGATTCATTTGATTCATTTGATTCATTATTTTTAACTTGTTTTTGTTTAGAATTTTCAACTTTAGAAGCTTTTAAATTCTTTTCAAGAAATAACAAGCCGCCATCTGCATAACTAAAACTTGCGATACTAAAGAATGCACTAATTAACAGTAATTTAGTACAAAATTTATTTTTGAATAGCATGTTTATTTACTCTCATTTAATACTTGTTAGATATTCTAACTTTAAAGAATTAACACCCAGAGGACTCATAAATTACATTCTTGTAATTTTAAAATGTCTCAGGATGGTGTTTAAAGTGCGTGTGATAAATAGAAGTGTAATACAGGAAAATGGTAAGGTTTATCAGCCTAGTCATCTGTCCATTATGTAGAAAGAGCAGCACTTTAATGTTTATGCTGTTCCAATGTATTACATTCCTTACTTTCTATTTGTAACGTAATTTCAGTAATACTATGATTATGTTTTAGAACGTCTAAGGCCTTTTGATAGAGCTGATCTGGATCGCTATTAGGAGCAACCAAATGAGCAGTTAAATGAATGTTTTTTGAAGATATAGCCCAGACTTTCAACTGATGAATCCCTTCAACACCCTCTAGCATCAATAAATCATTTCTTAACGACTCAATATCAATCTCATCAGGAACCCCTTCAAGCAAAATATGGATACTTTGTTTTAATAAAACCCAAGTTCGAGGTAAAACCCAGAAGCCAATTAACACAGCGATTACGGTATCTACCCACATCCACTGGGTAAAATAAATGACCACTCCTCCGATAATCACGCCTATCGATCCCAGTGCATCACTAAGGACTTCTAAATATGCGCCTTTCACATTTAGACTTTCTTGAGCACTCGCAGAAAGGATTTTCATTGAAATCAAATTTATGACCAAACCAATGACTGCGACAATCATCATTCCAACACTTTGAATTTCAGCAGGATGCGTAAAGCGTTGGTAAGCTTCATAGACAATATATATCGCCACCACAAAAAGCATCACTGCATTAAACAGAGCCGCTAAAATTTCGAATCGCTGATAGCCAAAAGTTCTTTTATCATCTGCGGCTTTTTTACCAATTTTGATAGCAGCAAGAGCAATAGCTAATGCGGCTACATCAGTAAACATGTGAGCGGCATCAGACAGTAATGCTAAACTTTGGGTAATAAAAGCAGCGACAACTTCTACTATTAAAAAAGTAGTCGTTAAACCCAAAGCAAACATTAATTTCTTACTATTTCCTTCAGTAACAACCGCATGGCTATGATCATGATGTTCTGACATAAAATTTTCCTTATTCAATCCATGATTAGCAGAGATACTTGAGACAGGCTCAATATCTCTGCTAAAAATTGCTTAATCTAATGGATTAAGAAGCTTTCTTTTCATTCATCCAGCGGTACAGTACGGGCAATAAAACCAATGTAAGCAGGGTAGAGGAGATAATTCCTCCAATAACCACTGTTGCTAAAGGTCTCTGTACTTCTGCCCCAGTTCCGGTTGCCAAAGCCATCGGGACAAACCCAAGGGACGCCACACAAGCTGTCATCAGCACAGGTCTAAGACGCAAAATTGCACCCTGCCACGTTGCATAATAAAGGTCATATTGTTGTCGCAACTCTTTGATAAAGGTAAGCATGACTAAGCCATTCAGTACAGCCACCCCCGATAGTGCAATGAAGCCAACCCCTGCTGACATGGATAATGGAATGTCACGCAACCACAACGCGATTAAGCCTCCACATAAGGCAAACGGTACACCACTAAAGACCAGTAAGCTTTCTTTGATATTATGGAATACAGCCATCAATAAAATAAAGATCGTCAACAATGCGAGCGGAACCACCAATTGCATACGCGCTTTTGCAGACATCAGATTTTGAAATTGACCGCCATAATCTATCCAATAACCGCTTGGTAATTCCTGTTTGGATAACGTGCTCTGAAGCTCTGTTACGAATGAGCCTAAATCACGTCCTTCTACATTTGCAGTAATAACCACTCGACGTTTACCATTTTCACGGCTGACCTGATTAATACCCAGGATATTTTCAACGCGTGCCACATCTTGCAGTTGGACTAAACCACCATTCGGCAATTGAATAGGAAGTACCGCTAACTGTTCAGGACTACGCTGGGATTCATCTAGACGGATGACAAAATCAAAACGCTTGTCTCCCTGTAAAATTGTTCCAACATTCTGGCCACCGACACTTGTAGCTACCAGATCCTGAATTGCTCTTACCGACAAGCCATATTGTGCAGCTCTGGACTTATCCACCTCTACATTCAACAAGGGTAAGCCACTGGTCTGTTCTACATTAACGGCTGTCGCGCCTGAAATTGAGTTAATTTTTTGAGAAATTTTATTCGCTTCGCGATTTAGAATCTCCATGTCATCACCAAATAATTTGACACCCACATCACTTCGCACCCCTGAAATTAACTCGTTAAAGCGCAGTTCAATGGGTTGCGAGAACTCACTGTTATTTCCCGGCAATGTCGCTAAGAAAGTAATCATTCTTTGGCGAAGCTCATCAATCGTTTGTTTTGGATCAGGCCATTCATCATGAGGTTTTAACAGTACCACGCCATCTGAAATGTTGGGTGGCATAACATCTGTGGCCACTTCTGCTGTACCGGTACGAGCAAAGATCGCTTTAATTTCAGGAAATTCTTTCAACAGTAACTTTTCAGTATTTTCCTGCATTCTCAGTGACTGTTCTAACCCTGTACTTGGGGAACGCATTTGCTGAACAGCAAAATCACCTTCACCCAGTTGAGGTGCAAACTCGCTACCTGTTTGAGTGGCTAGCACGCCCGTAAGCACTAAAATACAGGCAGCCACAATAGTCACAAATAAACGAAGCTCATAGGCTTTATCTAAAAGCAGTTCATATTTGGTTTTAAGCCAATGCATCCAGCGACTTTCGGTTTCCTTGACTTCTCCAGTGACAAATAGGGCAACTGCGGCTGGCACAAAAGTGACAGATAAAATCATGGCCCCAATTAAAGCCAGTACAACAGTCATTGCCATAGGATGGAAAAGTTTGGCTTCTACACCCGTCAGGGTAAAGATAGGTAGATAAACCACCAAAATAATTAACTGTCCAAAAATCAGAGGACGACGCGCCTGTTTTGCAGCCAAGAAGACTTCTTTAAATCTTTCAGAACGGCTAAGTAAACCACCTTTCAGCTTCTGAGCTTCTGCTAGCCGACGGATACAGTTTTCTACAATAACCACTGCACCATCAATAATAATACCGAAGTCCAGTGCCCCTAAACTCATCAGATTTGCACTAATCTTCTGCTCTGCCATTCCCGTCAAGGTAAACAGCATTGACAGTGGAATAACGCAAGCCGTGATCAGCGCAGCACGGAAATTACCTAGAAAGAGAAATAAAATAACAATGACGAGGATTGCACCCTCAATCAAATTTTTCTGAACGGTTTTGATCGCCCGATCAACCAAATGCGTACGGTCATACACAGTCTCAATCACCACACCTTTAGGTAGCGATTGCTGGATCGATTGCACCTTTTCATCAATGGCTTGAGCAACGGTACGGCTATTTTCTCCCATCATCATCATGGCAATACCCAATACAGTTTCTTCACCATTATAGGTTGCAGCCCCTGTTCTCAAGTCATGACCAATTGAGACATTGGCGACATCTGCCACCCGAATCGGATAGCCGTTTTTATTGGCAATACTGATGTTCTGGATATCTTCAATCGTGTTTAAAGTGCCGGGAACACGAACCGTTAGCTGTTGTCCATTTTTCTCAATATAGCCAGCACCACGGTTTTCATTATTCTCTGTTAAGGCAGTTTGTAAATCAGACAAAGGAATTTGCAATTGTTGCAATCGGTTCAGATCCGGGGCAACCACATAGGTTTTATTAAAGCCACCAATGCTGTTGATCTCCGCAACGCCTTTTACGCGCTGTAATTGTGGCCTTACAATCCAATCCTGAATTTCACGTAAATCCATCGCAGAATAAGCGGTCCCATCCGGTTTTTTAGCATTTGGTTCGGCTTTAATCACCCATTGATAGATTTCACCTAAACCTGTCGAAATAGGTGACATGTTAGGTTGCACATCTTCAGGCATTTCTCCCATTGCTTCTTGCAAGCGCTGGTTGATAAGCTGTCTGGCCCAGTAAATATCCGTGCCATCTTCAAAAATGATGGTCACTTGCGATAAGCCGTAGCGTGAAATAGAACGGGTTTGTTCCATTTTCGGCATGCCTGACATGGCATTCTCGATTGGATATGTAATCCGCTGTTCCATTTCTAAAGCCGTAAAACCATTGGCTGAAGTGTTAATCTGCACCTGAGTATTGGTAATATCTGGTACAGCATCAATCGGTAACTTTTGATAACTATAAATACCAATAGCAATCCAAGCCGCAATAAACAGCATGACCCAGATTGCGTTATGGATAGAAAACTGGATCAGTCGATCAAACAGTCCTTCAGGTTTTACCGATTCGTGGTCTGGAATTTGAGGAGTTTCAGTGCTCATGTGAAGCCTCTCCTTTTTCCAGCTCGGATTTCAGTAAAAAACTGCCTTGAGCGGCATATTTTTGTCCCTGACTAAGCCCACTCACCACTTCAATCCATTGGCTCTCCCCAGATGATTGCCCTAATTTCACAGGTTGCGGACTGAATTCAACTTTTTGTCCATGCTGAGTGGCGACAAAAACCACATCTTTTCCATCGACATTCTGAACTGCGGACTTAAGTACCCGTAATGCGGTACTTTCACTCCGTTGTTGCAACTGTACGTTCACCATCAAGTTTGGACGTAATTCGGTTGCATTCGATTCAACTTTTGCTCGCACCTGAAGACGACCTGTTTGAATATCCGCTTCAGTATTTAAAGTCTGAATAACAGCTTGATAAACCTTTTCTGTTTGCAAGGATTTAAATTCGATCTTTTGATTCGGGGCTAAGCCCATAATTTCAGAATTTGGAACAATAAACTCAAGCCAGAGTTGATCTAACCGGTCTATCGTAAAGAGTTGATCGGCTAACTGAACATTTTCCCCGAGAACCAAATCCTTTTTACTGATCACGCCAGAAATGGGAGCTTTCAAAATATAGCGTCCGTTACTGGCATTCACTGCACCAAATGCACTTAAACGTGATTGGGCCGCTTGAACCTGAATTTGTGCCCGTTTATAGCTGTTATAAGCACGTTGATAGTCCTGTTTTGCTGAAATGCCCTGTGACCAAAGCTGACGCTCACGATCATAGTCTTGTTTCGCCAGTTCAAGGTTGGTTTGTTCAATTTTAAGATTGGCCTGCTGATCAACTAGATCAGGAACAAGCAACGCAGCCAAAGGCTGTCCTTTCTGAACTTTTTGACCGAGTTCTACATAGACATTTTCTACATGACCACTAAAACTCGGTGAGACGTGCGCTTGCTGGTCAGTATTCACATTCAGTTTGGCAGGATAAGAACTTAATTTAACCACCGGGCCTTGATCGACCGCTGATAATTGTATGCCCTGTTCCACCAGTTGCTTGGCAGTCAGGCTCACACCTTCTGCATGCTCTTCGGTTTCACCGCCATGTTCTTCTCCGCTTTCTTCCTCTGCATGTTCATCTGATGTTTCCGATTTATTCTTACCAGTTAAGATCAAAAAAATACTGAGGAGTACGGTAGCGCCGATAACCAAACTAATCAGTAGAGGTTGAGAGATTTTTCCGCTCTGTTTTTTTAAGCTGTTTTTAAGATCGAACATGTTAATTTCCCCCACCAATGACAGGCATGGCCTGTATGTCTTGCCATAAGTTTTGATTGATTTGTGCAATAGCATCTTTCGACATGACTTCACTTGGGCTAATGCCTAAGCTCAAACTTTCTGCTTCAATGGCCTTTTGCCAGCCATCCCGTAACAACTGGACTTTACGCAGACGGATGTCTTGTAATTGAAGCGTGGCTTGCTGAACATCGGTTAAAGCAAACTTGCCTGCCAAGAAACCTTGTAGCGTCTTACTTTGAACTTGAGTCGCCAAAGGAATTTGAGTCTCGTCAACGACTTTGAATTGCAGCTCTAAACCCTGCAACTCGGTTAAAATTGTGCCTATTTGCAGCGCATTTTGCTTCAGATAAAACTCTTTCTGACGCTCTAATAAGTTCATTTTTTCTTGCGCGATTTTTATGCCATTTTGCTGACGATCGAAAATATTAAGCGGTACACTGACTCCGACTACTAATTGATTTTGTGTGGAGTTTTCCAAGGATTGGGTGCGGTTGACACCTAGGTTTAAAGTGGGGTTAGGACGTGCCTTTGCCCTTAGTTGATCAACCGTTGCTTGAGACTCTAATACCAGTAAAGCTCGATATTTCTCAACGTAGTTTTCCGCTAAATATTCTTGAACCTGTTCATGAGTCGATTTTGGCCAGAGCTTTTGTGAAGAGAGGTTTACCTGCAATGACTTATCAGACGTACCCCATAAATTTGATAATTGTTGGGTGGCCACTTGTACCTGTAAGTCTGCCTGTCTAAAAAGACGGATATTTTCAGCATGGCTTAAACGTGCGCGATTTACATCTACTTGGGCAATACTGCCTGCATTAAAGCGCTTTTCGATTGCTTGAAGGTTTTCTTGGCTCACCCGAAGTTGTTCATTGACAATGTTTTTTTCAAGTTCAGCAATGGCCAGTTGTGACCATACATATTTCACTGCAAGCTCAATTTGTGCTTGATAAATCTTCTGTTTCAGCGCTGTTTTATCTGTAGAGAGACTGGCTAATTTTTGGTTTGCTCTTCGCTCACCAAAAATATCCAAGGGTTGTGATATGCCAATGGTAAGCTCTTTTTCATTATTTGAACCAAATCCCGTTTGTTCAACTGACAGTTCAGGATTTTTAAACAGCTTACTTTGCTGAAGATTCGTGGCATTAATGCTGTTTTGCGTTTCCCAGAAATTTTGGGACGCTTGATATTGGTTAACCTGCTCAATAGCTTGCTGCAGCGTTAAATCTTGAGTACTGGCGACTACGGAAGTACTGAAGCTGATCATTGCAGATAGCAAGATACCGCTACCTAAGGCTGACCAGGATAAATTCAGGATGGAGGTATCCTGATGTAATTTGTTTTTTGACATGAAAATGCCCCACGCATAATGAAATTAGGAGTGGTGGGCTTTTATAAGACTACCCCACCAATAGTAGGGGCAAATCGGGAGGCGGGGTTAATTGATCCAGATAAGGGGGTTTATAAAAAGTTATTCCCAAATAAGTTGGGGTAATGCCGGTCTCAAAATTAGCTTTAAGCTTCAGATCATCGGGTGGGTCAATCTGAATCACGATTGTATTTGAGAAATGACTGCACTTTTCGTTAAAACAAACCTTCTGACAATAGTCATAGATTTCTTTATAGTTTTCTAGGGAATAAAGTGCTTGACGAGGACTATCACTCTTTTCGTCTAAATCGATTGGATTAGAGAGTATTGAATTGGGTATGTTTGGCATTTCATGCAGACAAGCAGCCTCTGCCACACTCCAAATATTCTGGAATGTGAATAAGAGTACCAATATCTGGATTAGAAATGTTTTTCTCTTCATACACAAATCTGTATTTAAAACACCAATCGGAAGCTAACCAAAGCTATCTAAGATCTGATCACAAAATTTAAGTCACCTTAATCTTTTTGCAGCCTTAAGTAAAGATATACAGAGTTTTTGAAAAAGCATAGGTCTAGATAATCAAGCTAGATTTTTTAGAACTCCACATTGGTCAATTGTACATAAACCATCACAAGTACCTCTTAAATCAGATAATTGTTCAATAAGCTTTTGTTGCTTGATTATATTTTCTCTGATAGCACTGACATGTAAGTCAATTAATTCATTCACATCTGAACAATTTTTCTTGGGATTATCTTTATAGGTGAGTAATTGACGAATTTCATTCAAACTCATATTTAAAGTTCGGCAATTCAAAATAAACTTAATTCGCTCAACATAGCCTATATCGTAAAGGCGGTAATTTCCTTCCGTTCTTTCGGGTTCCGGAATTAAACCTTCCTTTTCATAAAACCTAATTGTTAATACTGAACATGAGGTTTTTTTAGAGAGTTCACCAATTTTTAAATGCATTGAGTTGGTATTTCCAAAAAATCTTGACTCTATAGTAACTATAGGGATTCTAATATTCAAAGTTTATAAATTTTTTTAATGGGTATAATTATGAGTGGTTGTGGATGTAGTAAAGAAACACCATGCGAAGATAAGAAATCTCAACAAGAAAATCATCCATCAATTGCAGAAGCAAACAATTCAAAGAATTGTGATAATACGCTTAGCTGTTGTGGTGAAGAGGAAGAAAAAAAATCTTCATCTCCTTGCTGTAACACTTCAAACAGTTGTGAAGATACCGCTCAATCCTGTTGTGGTTCTGATCCCAAAGAAAATTTAAGCACTGAAGACGTTTTAAAAGATTCGCACTACATGAGTGAATACTTAGTTCCCAAAATGGATTGTTCTGCGGAAGAACAGATGGTTCGTATGGCGCTATCTTCAATTGATGGTGTTCAAAAACTCATCTTTGATTTACCTAACCGGTCTTTAAAGGTTCTACATAATCAAAAAGATGAAAATATAACTACCAAACTTGAAGCTTTGGGTTTTGGTGCAAAGCTTGTGAAGACTGAAACTTATATAAGCAATCAACAAGCTAAGCAAACAAGTACCTATACCATTCCTAAAATGGATTGCTCTGCTGAAGAGCAAATGGTCCGTATGGCTCTTGCAGATATTGAAGCAGTTAAAGGTCTTACTTTTGATCTTCCCAATCGAAAACTGAAAGTCTTCCATAATGAAGGGAGTCAGCAAATTACGGCCAAACTTGAAGGACTGGGTTTTGGGGCGAAACTTGATGAAACACAGCTTTCTTCAGGCGATATACCTAATGAACCTGATCCTGTGAGACAAGCTAAAGTACTTAAACTGTTATTAGGCATTAATGCTCTACTTTTCTTTATAGAATTCATCAGCGGAATTATTGCTGCGTCTACAGGATTGATTGCTGATTCTCTAGATATGTTTGCCGATGCAGCCGTTTATGGTATTGCGCTATATGCCGTCGGAAAAGCTGCGAAATATCAAGTGAAAGCAGCCCATTTCGCAGGTTGGATTCAGTTATTACTTGCTGTCATCGTGATTATTGATGTCATTAGACGATTCATGTTTGGAAGCGAGCCAGAATCAACGCTCATGATTGTTATTGGCCTGCTCGCACTTATAGCTAACGTGACATGCTTATATCTTATTTCTGGTCATCGAGAAGATGGCGCACATATGAAAGCCAGTTGGATTTTCTCGGCGAATGACGTTGTCGTAAATATGGGCGTTATATTTGCCGGTGTACTCGTGGCGTGGACGGGATCAGCTTATCCAGACTTAATCATTGGCATCCTGGTTTCTTTATTCGTGCTTAATGGTGCTCGAAAGATTTTGGCTTTGAAGTAAGAGTATCGAAAATGAATCTATTTCAAGTTAAACAAAATCAGATCGTCAAAATTAGAGATCTCAAAAAAGGTAATCAATACAGTCATACCACTGATCCCGTATTGGAACGGCTCCAACTATTAGGTTTTAGAGAGGGTGAAACTCTACAAGTACTCGCTAAAGGTGTTTTTGGCGGAGATCCTGTTTTAGTTCAGATTGAAACTTCAAGATTCGCATTAAGAAAGAATGAAGCTGAAAGAATTTTTGTAGAGTTAGTATCCAATGAAGATTAAGAATATTGCATTAGTCGGTAATCCAAATTGCGGAAAAACCTCTTTATTTAATACACTTACTGGTACGCGACAAAAAGTTGCCAACTATGCTGGGGTTACCGTAGAAAGAAAAGAAGGTTCTTTTAACTTACCTTCTGGTGATGCAATACGAGTATTGGACTTACCCGGAACTTACAGTTTAAAACCTAGTAGTTTAGATGAAGAAGTCACCAGGGCAGTTTGTTTGGGCGAGCTAAAAGGTGAAATTCTACCCGACATTTTTATATGCGTCGTAGATGCCACAAATTTAAGCTTACATTTGAGCTTGGTTCTCGAAGTTCGTGCTTTAAATCGCCCTATGATTCTTGTATTAAATATGATGGATGAGGTCAAAAAGCGTGGTATTTCCATTGATAAGGATAAACTGTCTCAACTGTTAGGTATCCCTGTAGTTGAAGCTGTCGCAGTTAAAACAAAAGGAATTCAAGATTTAATTAATCAATTAGATCAAAAAAATCTTTTTATTACTCCTTATCATTCTGAATTAAGTCATTTTGAACAGGTCAAACAAATCACCAAACAAGTTATTTTAAATAATGACAATGGTGATAAAAGAACCGCATTTCTAGATAAAATTTTTCTACATCCTGTATTAGGTTTAGTAATCTTAACTTTAACCATGTTTGTGATGTTCCAAGCGGTATTTATATGGGCAACACCTTTTATAGAATTCATTGAAAATTTTATCGTATGGCTCAGTGATTTTATTGGACCACTAATCCAACATCCTCTATTAAAAAGCTTTGTAGTCGATGGGGTAATTGCTGGCACAGGTAGCGTGCTTGCATATATGCCTCAGATTTTGATTTTATTCTTCTTCATTTTAATGCTTGAAGAGTCAGGCTATTTACCCCGAGCAGCATTTCTTTTAGATAAATTAATGTCTAAAGCCGGGCTTAGCGGCCGTTCATTTATTCCTCTGCTATCCAGTTTTGCTTGTGCGATTCCCGGAATTATGGCAACCAGAAGTATCAGCTCTGAACGGGACCGATTAGCAACAATTATGATTGCACCATTGATGACCTGTTCAGCAAGATTGCCCGTATATGCTTTATTGATCGCGGCATTTATTCCGAACCAATTAATCTACGGCTGGTTAAGTCTGCAAGGATTAGTCCTTTTTGGTCTTTATATGTCGGGAATAGTCTCAGCGTTATTAGTTTCACTCTTTCTGAAGTTGGTTCGAAAAGATAAAACTGAAAGTATTTTTATTTTTGAGCTTCCCACATACCGAATTCCAGATATTAGAAATATTGCATTAGGCTTATATGATAGGGCAACTATTTTCTTAAAACGAGTTGGTGGCATTATCGTTGCACTGTCTATCTTGTTATGGGTGCTAGTCACGTTCCCTCAAGCACCAGATAATGCAACCATGCCAGCCATTAACTATAGTTTAGCTGGTCAGTTAGGACATTTAATTCACCCTATATTTGCGCCTATTGGTTTTACATGGGAAATATGTATTGCACTCATTCCTGCTATGGCAGCAAGGGAAGTTGTAATTGCAGCTCTTGGGGTGATTTATGCAATGTCAGGTGATGAAGATACTGTAACTCAAAGTCTGTTAAGTCAAATTTCAGGCCCGGATGGATGGGGGTTAGCCACAGGTTTATCATTATTGGTATGGTTTATTTTTGCTCCACATTGTCTTGCCACGTTAGCAACAATTAGACGAGAAACAGGTAGCTGGAAACAGCCTGTCGTTATGGCAACTTATTTGTTTGCATTAGCCTACATCTTTTCATTCATCACATATCAAGTTGCGAGTAAGTTTTAATTAGCAAATGAATAAAAGAGGGGGGGAGCTAGCTCCCCCCCTTTATTAAATTACTCGATGTAAGCGTGGGCTTCTGAATACTTTTATCTAACTATAACAACTACTTAAATGTTTAAATCTCTAGGTTTTGAATAGTCGAGGTATCAGACGAATATAGATTGGTAAAAAGCATAGTTCAACGATAGTCTGAGTCAAGATTACAGCAGGAATTATGGGCATACTTCCCGGAATTGCAAAAGCTAATGGAAGAATAACAAATGAATTTCTATATGATGCTGAAAAGGACACAGCACTAGCAGAGCCAGATTCTAATCGAAAAATACGAGCAATTATCCAACCCACGAATGGAGCAATAATGGCAAAAGAAATATAAATTGGTAAAGCTTGAAGAGCTGCACTTTTTGCAAGCCCAATTTGAGGCATAACTGATGCTAGGACGATAAACAAAACTAGGGCTGTGGCAGGTACAGGAAATAAGTTTAGGCTTTCAGCCACTTTTTCTGCTTGTTCATTTCTATTCCCAATGAACTGAACTATAGCTGCCATTGCTAAGGGTGCAACAATGAACCATACAAACGCATGGACAAAAGGACCAATTTCAACAAGCTGAGCTACCTCTTCTCCGAGGAGTACACCAAGATAAATTGGTAGTAAGATCATTTGGATAAGCAATAATACAGGTGTCATCGCAAGTAATAATCTTGCATTACCTTTCCCAACATGGGTGAAAGTAATCACATAATCAATACACGGTGCTAGTAGAACAAAAAGTACAGCTAAACGAATAAGTGGGTTTTCAGGTAAAAATTGTATTAGACCTGCCGTAATTAAAGGTAAGGCAATAAAGTTAGTAATAAGTAATGCAGAAATAAAACGTAAATTTTTTAATGCCTTGCCAATTTCTGCAATAGGTACTTGTAAAAAAGTAGCAAATAACATTAATGCCAGTGCAGGGTTAATCAAACTTTCTAAAATCGTCGCTCCACTGATGGTTAATCCAAAAATAACTCCGATAAAGATGGTACAGAAGTAGATTTTGACTTGATTATCTTCAAGAAAATTTCGAATATTTTCCATTTTAATTGAGTTACTCACTTGCTTTTAAATAGCGGTATACCGCCTGGCGACTAATTCCAAATGCCTGGCCTAATGCCATTTTTGAAGGGTACTTTCCTTCCTTCCATTCTTGTCTTAAAGCTTCAGCCTGTTCAGGTTTCAATTTATGTACACGCCCTTTGTACTTTCCTTGAGCAGAGGCCAGTTTTATTCCTTCTTTTTGACGCTCTAAAATGATCTCACGTTCGAACTGTGCAAAAGCGCCCATCAATTGCAGCATCAAATTATCCATCGGGGTAGATTGAGCAGTGAAAGTAATATTTTCTTTTACGAACTGGATGGCAATTCCTCGTTTGACCAGTTTATCTACTTCAGTGACTAAATCTTTTAAGCTTCGAGCAAAACGATCCATGGAATGTACAATCACCCTGTCCCCTTCCCGGACATAGTTCAACATTTCCTGAAATTTCGGTCGGTCGGTATTTTTACCCGAAGCTCGGTCAACAAAAATCCGGTCGATTTCAATTCCCTCAAGTTGACGTCCTGTATTTTGCTCGACTGAACTCACCCGGACATAACCTACTTTTTGACCTTTCACTCTTCCACTGGCACTGTTGCAAATAGGCTGACGTGATAAGCTAAATATCTTATTTATTTCGAGATACAGCAGATGAATCCCTTCCACGGTCGGCACTTTCAAGGTGAAATCATTCTTTGG
>NZ_JBQGUZ010000039.1:0-14482 GCF_052078135.1 Acinetobacter lwoffii | reverse complement strand
TTTGATCTAACATTGCTAACGTCTCCAAAGGAGTAAATGTTTATTTGATAACAGGATATTAAATGAATTGAATAAATAGGTAAAACAGTTTGTTTTTATTTTATTGATCGGATTTACAGATTTATTAAAAAATTCATCATTAATTTCAAAGTTCTATATGGGGTCAAAAGATTAATTTTCAAGTAGTTTAGAGCAAGAATAAGGATTTTCAGCTAAGATTAAAACAAGATATTTGAGACTTGAATGATGGAATTACAACGCGGTATTTATCAACATTATAAGGGACAGCTTTATCAGGTGTTTCATGTCGCCACGCACAGTGAAACTGAAGAAAAGCTGGTGGTTTATCAATGTCTCTATGGGGATTATTCAATTTGGGTACGTCCTTTAACGATGTTCACTGAAACCATTACCACTAACGATGATCGTGAAGTGGAGCGTTTTAAATTGATTCAGGCACTTTAAGCCCAACAGACTCAGGGAAGAGTGATGCAAAACTCAGATAAATTTGAAATATTCATGCAAGAATTATATGAAAAATTTCATATGCATGATCATAAGCAGGCAGATCGCCTGCACCGATACCGGAATATAGAGCCAGAATCCGGTCAATTTTTGTCTATGCTGATTCGTGCGCAACAATCGAAAAGTATTTTGGAAATTGGCACTTCTACCGGTTATTCCACTCTATGGCTGGCGGAAGCGGCTCGGCAGACTCAAGCCATGATTACAACTCTTGAAGTTGATGCAGAACGGGTTGCTCAGGCAAAGCAATATGCGACAGAAATAGATCTTGCAGATTTAATCAATTTTAAAGTGATTGATGCACAAGTTTATCTGAAGGAAGAACAGGAAATATTTGATTTTATCCTGTTAGATGCTGAACGAGATGCTTATGTCAGTTACTGGCCACATTTGAGTCGATTACTTAAAGCAAAGGGCGGGTTACTGGTAGTTGATAATGTCATTTCACATGCAGCAGAAGTCGAAGAGTTTATTGCCTTAATTCAGCAAGACCCACGTTTTATCATGAGTATTGTACCCATAGGCGCAGGTTTGCTGATGGTGGGATTTCGTTAAATGGATTCGCTTTAATCCATGCAAATTTTATTAAAATGTAAATTATATTCGAGATACTTTTCTACGAATGCGGCTTTGTCTTGGCGTCTTAACAGGTTGTCATAAATAAATTCAGGTACGGGATGATACAGCTCGGCATGACCATTACTGTATACAATTTTCAGGTGGCGGCTTGAGGGATTGTATTTCCAAGAAATCACGGTAAGCAGTTTTTGCATATGCGTTCCTCCACTGAATATTTCTTATCTTATCATTTGAACTTATGCCATATGGCTCTGCAGATGTATAGCTCAATTGTAAGAATCGGTAAGGATTATGAGAAAGCGAAGCAAAAGATATGCCTGAATTTTTATATGATGGATCAAGAAAGAAATAGGACTGCAATATTTAAAGTCCTAACAAAATAATTTAAAAAAATAAAATCCAGTATTGCACTGACATAAAAGTTCAAACCATAAAAAACCACGCTAAAAAGCGTGGTTTTTTTGAATCAGTTCAATCTAATTAAAATTAGATTTTACCCACTAGGTCGATTGAAGGAGCAAGAGTTGCATCGCCTTCTTTCCATTTAGCTGGGCAAACTTCGCCTGGGTGAGCGTGTACATACTGAGCTGCTTTAACTTTACGAAGAAGTTCTTGAGCGTCACGGCCGATACCACCAGCGTTGATTTCAACGATTTGGATTTTACCTTCTGGATCGATCACGAAAGTACCACGATCAGCAAGGCCGTCAGCTTCGATTAATACGTCAAAGTTTTTAGCAAGAGTCCAGTTTGCATCACCAACCATTACATACTGGATTTTTTTGATTTCTTCTGAAGAATCGTGCCAAGCTTTGTGAGTGAAATGCGTGTCAGTAGAAACTGAGTAGATTTCAACGCCTAGTTTTTGGAATTCAGCGTAGTTGTCAGCAAGGTCACCAAGTTCAGTCGGGCAAACGAAAGTGAAGTCAGCTGGGTAGAAGAATACAACAGACCATTTGCCTTTCAGGTCAGCTTCAGTAACTTCAATGAATTTGCCGTTTTGGAATGCAGTTGCTTTAAATGGTTTAACTTCAGTATTAATTAAGCTCATCATTGTCTCCATGATTGAGGTAGTCTTTGATTTTGAATAAGAGTATCGAAATTTTGGTTGATGCTAAAATGGTATTTTTACATTACAAACATCGGAAAAACCGAATTAAGTAAAAACGCGCCACTTTGGCAAAATCGCTTTGTTCATTGAGCAGCATCAAGATGATGGCCTGATGACAAAATTATCTCTTTTTCCTCGTGCTAGCAAACATGATGTTGAAACCAAAAAATTCAAGGGTCAATTCGGAAAAAAGCATAATTTCCACAAAATAATTTAAATATCAATTCCAAACTTGGACTTATGATTAAATCTAATCAGGGAAACTCATGCGTGTCATTTAGATATTTTGACAGGTTTATAGTGCGGAATTGAGAGAAATCAGGCAGCCAAAGCCAATTTGTCCGGCACTTAACAGAACTACGACTATCTGAAATCTAATGAACCAAGTAAAATAAACCTTTCCGGTTTTTTGATGTGGGTGTTTTCTCTGTGCAGAGTCATTTAAATGTAGATCAATGGATAATGGCGCGTGACCGTCACCGTTTAAATCGACTGAAAAAGGGGAAAGACGCAGATGCGAAGCAGTATCAGGAATTATTTGAAAAATCCAATCTGAAAGTACGGCAACGGCTTGAACGTCTTCCGAACATCAAGCTGAATCAGGATCTGCCGGTTACCCAATACACTGACAAACTGATTGCTGCGATTCAAAAGCATCAGGTGATTATTGTGGCCGGTGAAACCGGTTCTGGTAAAACCACCCAGTTACCGCAAATTGCCATGCTGGCCGGACGTGGTCTGACCGGAATGATCGGGCATACCCAACCGCGTCGACTGGCAGCTCGCAGCGTATCACAGCGTATTGCCGAAGAAGTTGGTGAAAAACTTGGGGAATCAATTTCCTTTAAAGTGCGTTTTACGGAACAGGGTTCACAAGATTCAATTGTGCGTTTGATGACTGACGGTATTTTACTGGCCGAACTGACGCATGACCGTTACCTGACCAAATATGACACGATTATTATTGATGAAGCGCATGAACGTTCGCTGAATATCGACTTCATTATGGGCTATCTGAAGCAGCTGTTGCCGCGTCGTCCCGATCTGAAAGTCATCATTACTTCAGCAACCCTGGATGTAAACCGTTTTAGCAGTTATTTCAATGGTGCGCCAATTTTTGAAGTGGAAGGCCGCAGCTTCCCAGTTGAGCTGCGTTATCGCCCGATCTCGGAAATGAGCATTGGCGGTAGTGATGATGATGAGTTTGATGATTTTGAAGAAAACCTGCCCCGTGCCGTAGTCAAAGCAGTTGAAGAATGCTTTCAGGATGCACAGGAAAAAGGCCATCCTGAACATGCCGACATCCTTATTTTTGCCAGTACTGAACAGGAAATTCGCGAGTTACAGGAAACCCTGATCAAACATGGGCCACGCCATACGGAAGTATTAACTTTATATGCGCGTCTAGCGCTGGCTGAACAGCAAAAAATCTTTAATCCTTCTGGTGGTGGGCGACGCATTATTATTGCCACCAACGTAGCAGAAACGGCTTTAACCGTTCCGAATATCCGTTATGTAATTGACAGCGGTTTTGCGCGTATTTCACGTTATAACTATCGTTCACGGGTGCAGCGTTTACCGATTGAAGCTGTTTCTCAGGCAGCCGCGAACCAGCGTAAAGGCCGTTGTGGCCGTATTGCGCCGGGTGTCTGTATACGCCTGTATTCTGAAGATGACTTCCTCAGCCGTCCTGAGTTTACCGAACCGGAGATCAAGCGAACCAACCTAGCATCGGTGATTTTACAGATGCAAAGTTTGGGGCTGGGTTCACTGGAAGACTTCGACTTTATTGAACCGCCAGATCACCGTCTGGTGAATGATGGGCGTAAGTTATTGATTGAGCTGGGGGCTTTATCCGAGAAAAAACTTGAGCTTACCAAAATCGGTTATCAAATGGCGAAAATGCCGATCGATCCACGTCTGGCCCGCATGATTCTTGGTGGTGCACATTTTGGCGTGCTGAATGAAGTGCTGGTGATTGTGGCAGCACTTGCAGTTCAGGACCCACGTGAACGTCCTGCGGATAAACAGATGCAGGCGGATCAGAAGCATGCATTATTCCGTGAAGCCGATTCTGATTTCCTGTTCTATATCAAGCTTTGGGAAACCCTACACAATAACCGCGATAGCATGAGCGAGAGTAAGCGCCGTACATTTGCACGAAATCATTTCCTGAGCTGGCTGCGTCTGCGTGAATGGAAGAAAACTCATGAGCAGCTGGTGGATTTGGCTAAGGGCTTAAAACTGTCATTTAATGAAAAGAAAGCCAGTTATGAGAATTTGCATCGTGCCTTGTTGACCGGTCTGTTATCGTTTATCGCCAACAAGACCGATGAGCGTAATGTCTTTATGGCAGTACGTCAGCAAAAAGCGCGGATTTTCCCGGCTTCTACCTTGCACAAGACCAATACGCCGTGGGTGATGGCCTTTGAAATGGTCGAAACCTCCCAGGTGTATTTACGTACCCTGGCCAAGATTGAACCGGAATGGATTCTGCTAGCCGCACGTGACCTGCTCAAGCATCATTATTTTGAACCGCACTGGTCGAAAAAAGCTGGTGTAGTGAATGCCTATGATCAGATTTCATTATTTGGTCTGATCATTGAGCCGAAACGCCCAATCAATTATGAAAAAGTTGATCAGGCAGCTGCACATGAAATCTTCTTGCGGGATGCTTTAACTACCGGTCATCTAGGGATTACTCCACCATTTTTAAAGCATAACTTGCTTAAACTGGAAGAAGTCGAGCGGGTAGAAGACAAGCTGCGCCGTCGTGATCTGGTTGTTGATGAAGAAACCATTTACCAGTTCTATGCTTCCAAAGTGCCGTCTGAAGTAGCCAGCCGTCGTACTTTTGAAGACTGGCGTGCCACGGTTGAGCCTCAACAGCCACGCTATTTATTTGTTGATGACGATGCGCTGTGGCTAAATGATCGTCCAACCACACAACAATTTCCGGACTATTTGCAGAATGGTAGCCTGCGTCTGGCTGCAACCTATCGTTTTGACCCGAGTCATGATGAAGATGGCGCGACAGTTAAAATTCCACTGCAAGCTTTGGCACAGGTCGATGAAGGTATCTGGTCATGGGGGATTCCGGGTTGGCGTCTGGATCTGATTGAAGCATTGCTAAAAGCTTTGCCGAAGGATAAGCGCCGTAATCTGGTGCCGATTCCGGATACTGCACAAAAACTCATAGCAAAAGTAGATGCGCAGGATTTACAGAAACATATTTTTAGTTTCTTGGCATTCCAGTTGCGAGGCGATCAAATCACGGAGAAAGATTTCAGCTTTGACCGGGTCGATCAGTATCTGTTGCCTTTTATTAAAGTTACTGATGAAAAAGGCCGTGTCATTGAACAAGGGCGTGATCTTGCTGAGCTGAAAGCGCGCTGCCGGACTGAAACGCATAGTCCGGTCAAACAGCTTAAAGGTGAATTTAAAACCTTCCCAGAAAGCTTTGTATTTGAAGCCTCGCAAAAAGTCACCGGTGTCGTGGTCAAGCAATATCAGGCGCTGGTTCCGACTAAAGCTTTTTCTGCCCTGGAGCAGAAAGATGAATCGGGTGTGGTGATTCAGACTTTTAATGATCAGGCTGAAGCGATCAAAAAACATCGTGAAGGAGTGATCCGACTGGTGCATATGCAACTCGGAGACTTGACCCGCCAGTTGAAAAAACAGATTTCCAAACCTCTGGCGCTGGCTTATTCACCACTCGGTGATAAGGCACAACTGGAACAAATGTTAGTTTATGCCACACTGCACATGTCTATTAATGAATTACCTGTCAATGCGCAAGAGTTCCAAAAACTGGTTGAAGATGTAAAAAAATCTTTCTTGACTTATGGCCAAGTTGCCCTGAAAGAGATCACGGATATTTATATCCAGTGGCAGGAAATCCGCCGGAAATTATTGGTTTTAGATCATTCTGTGTTTGAAAAAAATATCAATGATATTGAAGATCAACTTGATTTAATGAGCCTTTCTGACTTTGTGTATCGTAAACCTTCCGATGTATGGAGCGAATTTCCACGTTATTTGAAAGCCTTGATCTTGCGTTTAGAGCGCTTGCCCAATAATCTACAAAGGGACAATTCCGCCATTGACCAAATTGATCAATGGATGGAAAAATTATTCAAGTTTAAAGATGACCCTCGCCTGAAAGAATTGTATTTCATGGTCGAGGAGTTAAGAATCTCATTGTTTTCACAACCGATGAAAACAAAAGCACCCGTGTCTCCAACTCGCTTGCAAAAAGTATGGGATCGTCTTGGAATCAGTTAAGATATAGGTAATTCAGATAAGGAATTTTACATGGGCATCCGCATTACGGGTACGGGCTTATTCCATCCGGAACATGTCATTACCAATGAAGAATTAGTTGAAAGTTTAAATGCTTATGTGGAACTTTTTAATCACGAAAATGCTGACAAAATCGCTGCAGGCGAAGTGGAAGCACGTCGTGGTTCTAGCGCAGACTTTATTGAAAAAGCATCTGGCGTACAACGCCGTTATGTCGTAGAAAAATCAGGTATTCTTGATCCAAAACGCTTACGTCCAAATTTACGTGAACGTGAAGATGATGAAATTTCACTGCAGGCAGAATGGGGTGTAATCGCAGCCAAGCAGGCGATGGAAAATGCCGGTGTGACTGCCGAAGACATTGATATCGTGATCTTGTCATGTTCGAATTTGCAACGTGCTTATCCTGCTGTCGCCATCGAAATTCAGACCGCTCTAGGCATCAAAGGTTATGCCTATGACATGAACGTGGCGTGTTCTGCAGCAACATTTGGTCTGAAACAGGCTTATGATGCGATCAAAGCAGGCGCGCGCCGTGTGTTATTGGTGAATGTGGAAATTACCTCTGCACATACCGATTTCCGTTCACGTGACTGTCACTTTATTTTTGGTGATGTGGCAACCGCTTCAATTATTGAAAATACCGACAGCAAAACCGGTTTTGAAATTCTGGATTCTGAGTTGTTTACCCAGTTCTCGAATAACATCCGCAATAACTTTGGTTTCTTGAATACTTCTGAAAATGCTGACATTGACGACAAACGTTTCCGTCAGGATGGTCGTAAGGTATTTAAAGAAGTCTGTCCACTGGTTGCGAAAATGATTACTGCGCAACTGGAAAAGAATCAGATTGAGCCTACAGGTGTTAAACGCTTCTGGTTACACCAGGCCAATGCCAGTATGAATGAACTGATCCTGAAACTGGTCGTCGGCAAAGAAAATGCCAAACCTGGTCTGGTACCGATCATTCTGAATGAGTTTGCCAACACTTCTTCTGCCGGGGTGATCATCGCCTTGCACCGTAGTGCACATGAAGTTGAAGATGGTGAATACGGCGTGTTGTGCTCATTTGGTGCGGGTTATTCGGTAGGTTCGATTCTGGTCCAAAAGCGCGTGGCATAATTCGGGGTAGATAAGGAGCAGACAGCTTGCAGGTCAAACATGATGGGCAATGGATTAGACGCTTAAGTGCCTTATCTAAATTATATTTTACCCCTACATTTTTAGGGGCTGAATATATTGATGCCAGTCGGCCTGCAATGTATGTCGGTAATCATTCCATGTACGGCATCTTTGATTCGCCGATGCTGATTGATTACCTCTATAACGAACATAAAGTGGCTGTGGTCAGTATTGCGGATCATAGCCATTTTTATGTGCCCTTGTGGCGTGAAGCCGTGAAAAAATTTGGGGCAGTCGATGGCATCCAGCATTATGTACGCGCTGTGATGCAGCAGGGCTATTCCATTCTGGTGTTTCCGGGAGGTGGGCGCGAAGTACTCAAACGTCAGGGTGAACAGTATCAACTGATCTGGAAACAACGCTACGGGTTTTTAAAGCTGGCTCAGGAATTTAACTATGATATTGTCCCTTTTGCCGCGCTTGGTGGGGATGAAGTCTATGAGATTGGCTTTGATGCCAATAAGATCATCCAGCATAAATATTTTCAGAAACTTCTCAAAGTACCACAACTCAATAAGTTATTACGTCAGGGCGATGTGATTCCATCTTTGCCTAAACGATTATTCCCAAAACGCCTGCCATTTTATTTTCAGTTTATGCCGCGACAATCGATTGCTCAGGTTCAGACTCAGGAAGAGCTGATTGCATTTCGACACAGCTTGCAGCAACATATTTATACCGGCTTGGCCGAGCTTAAGGCGCTACGTCAGCAAGACTAAAAAAGAAAAATTCTTCCTGTAAAATCTAGGCTATGATCTATTGAAATGTTCTATTTTTAGCAATCAGGATGCATGGACGATTTTATAGTGCAAGTGATGCCATAATGTATTTTTAAGTGTTCACTGATTGGCGATCAAGGACTCAGCATGATCCAATATAAAAATAAGATGATTCTAAGATGACCGAGGTGTACGTATGGAACAGGAAAACTTGGTAGCATCTTTAAGGTTATTGGCACAACAATGTTTACGGATTTCTCCAGAGCTGAACCAGCTTTATCTTGATCAGATGGCAATAATTGGTCATCTGAATGCACAAAATTTAATAAAAATTCAGCAGGATCAGTGCCGGATTGAATTGCTGGATGGTCTGTTTTATATCCAGTTTCATACTCCCTATGCACTAGACTCTGGAGCTGCACCTGCTTTGGTTGACAGTCATTTTTATTTTCAGCAATGTAAGGCAGAAGCCCTGGAGGAATTCTTTTTACAGGATATCTATTTCCTGACTGGCGATTTAAAACCACAGCATTCGCTGTATTTACGCGACAAAGCCAAACAGTTACGTCAGCTTATCCTGGCTCAGGTTTATGCGTGGGTTAATGGCCTGGAACGGGTGTCCGAATTTTTGCAGCAAATGTCGATTGTTCAAGCTGAGATTATCGACCAGCAGCTGATCAAGGCCGGGTTGTATACAGCACCTGTCATGCAAAACTTTATTCAGGATGAACAAGAGATTCCACAGCAGATTCTTGAAAGCTTGCAACAGGCTTTTTCTTTGGAGTGTCTACAGCAGGATGAATTCCTGTCGATCCAGTCATTGATGGACAGTCTGGATGAGTTCTGTTTTAGCGCCGCACAGTTTTTGCCTCCGGCACTGTTCCGGATTATGTCGCTGTCTTTTGAAGAGCGCTTTAATCTGCATGAATTGAATGATCATACTGATGATATCTGTTTGCTATATCGGCATGCTGAGGAGCAAAGTAATTTGCTCGGTTTTGTCCGATTGATGAACCGGGACGTGTGGCATCGGGATGATTTATTATCCAAACGGAATTTCCTGGAAAATCATCCGTATTTATGGCAGAAAAAAGTAGCCCGATTGCCACTATTTGATTGTCATCGTGCCGTGAACTGGATCTTCAAGCAATCGGCCGAGGTACTGGACTGGATCAGTAATAATATCCAGCATAGCAGTGTGCGGGTCGCAGTAACGGCCCTAAGTTTTGTAGACAGCCATCATATTCATCCGCAGATTATTCTGGCGACCTTACAATATTTTCAATATGTCTCGGCGCGACTGTTTATTCATAGCATGCATGAATATGCGATCCAGCATGACTGGTTTCAGCACCAGCATAATCAGGCGGTGGTATTAAAAGGCACACGCCAATCGATTGAGGATCAACGGATTGCGATTAGTCCCTCAATTCTGTATCTGGATGAATGGATGGAGCTGCTGCGCAATGTGGTCAAAATGGATGATCAGCTGACCAAAAAGGTTTATCTGAACTTGAGCCGGATGATGCAGGCGTATATGCAGTATTTATATAAAATTACGGTGCATTTGCCAGATGAGGTTCTGGTGTATATTCAGCCTCCAAGCCAGCAGAACCGTGATTTCTATAATGTTCTGCACCGCTATCGAATTCCTTTTACTGAGTTCAGGCAGCTATTTTATTTGCAAAGCGGGCATGTACGGGAGTCGCTCTTTGACAGTTATGTGCGTGACTATCTGGTAGAGTATTTTTCCAGCCATACAGAAATACCGAAAAATCTGAGCTGGACCAGTTTGTTTAATCAGGCGGTCGTCTGGCATGATCAGATTCAAAAGCAGGAAATGATCGCCAAGCTGAAAAAACAGTTTGCACTGGTGAACTGGACGCCAATCACTCAGGTTTCATTTTTACTGTATTTCAACTGGCGTTTTGAAGAGCTTAAAACTTTGGATCGGATTTTAGAGGAATCTAAAATTTTCAGGAACTGTCTGGCGGCAAGCTATGCTCAGCAAATTGTGGAAAGGCAGTATGTGGCCTTTCGTATGTCTCATCCTGCTGTGCGCCTACCCTTGATCTTGGGGTGTCAATTGGTCAATGGACAGGTGATCTTTGATCAGCTGGAATATCCGAACAATCAGAAAGCAGAAGCTGAATACAGCAATATCGCCATGCATTTTATTAACTGGCTCAACTTGCAAGCCTGACAGTTCAATACAGCTTGTTTTCCTCCATGATGCTTAACTTTTCCGCTAAAAATCGTTAGGCTATAGCCGTTCTTTTACGGTATTGCTCTTATGAAACAGGAAACTGCCCTTAAGTTACTCAAAGCAGGAGAAAATGTCTTTTTAACCGGTTCTGCCGGTGCAGGAAAAACCTATACGCTGAATCAATATATTAATTATTTAAAGGCACGTAAGGTCGCCGTCGCGATTACCGCATCGACCGGTATTGCAGCCACACACATGAATGGTATGACTATTCATACCTGGGCAGGCATTGGCATTAAAGACTTTTTGTCTGAAGAAGACTTAAAGCGGATGAAAGAGCGCAAATACTTAAAAGAACATCTGGAAAATGCGCAAGTCCTGATTATTGATGAAATTTCCATGCTGCATGCCAAGCAGCTGAATCTGGTCAATCAGGTATTGAAATATTTCAAGGAAAGTGATGAAGCTTTCGGTGGTATTCAGGTGATTGTGGCAGGGGACTTTTTCCAGTTGCCACCAGTTGGTAAAAATGATGAGCGCAACCGGGACAAATTCTGCTTTATGTCAGATGCGTGGGTTGAAGCCAAGTTTCGCGTCTGTTACCTGACCGAGCAGCATCGTCAGGGCAATGATTATCTGAATGACATCCTGAACGCGATTCGTGCACAGGCGATTAGCCATGAACATCGTACGGCTTTACAGGCAACCCGACATCAAGAAATCGGCGATACCTATACGCGCCTGTATACGCATAATATGGATGTGGACAGTATTAACTTTAAACATCTGAATGAAATTGACAATGATCCACGCCAGTTTGATGCGCAGTGCGATGGCAATGAAAAGCTGATCGAGACTTTAAAATCGTCAGTGCGAGCGCCTGAAGCCTTAACCTTGAAAAAACATGCCAAAGTCATGTTTGTAAAAAACAACTTTGATATGGGTTATATCAATGGCAGTCTGGGCGAAGTCATCAGTTTTGAAGAGGATGATGAATATGGTGTGCTGCCTAAAGTCAAATTGACCGATGGTACTACATTGGTGGTTGAGCCTGAAACCTGGTCGGTAGACAATGAGGCCGGTAAAACCATTGCCAGTTTCCAGCAGATTCCATTGCGTCTGGCTTGGGCGATTACCATTCATAAATCACAAGGCATGACTTTGGAAGCCGCTGAAATTGATCTGAGTCATACCTTTGAAAAAGGCCAGGGCTATGTCGCCTTGTCCCGTTTAAAAAGCTTAAATGGCTTACGTTTAAAAGGCTTTAATGAACAGGCTTTGGAGCTCGATAGTCTGGCGATTAAAGCCGATCGCCGTTTTCAGGAACTTTCTGATGAAGCCGAAGCGAATTTCGAAAATGTCGATTTGACTGCGCAGCACAAAGCCTTTATCCGACATTGTGGCGGGACTTTGAATGAAGTTGAAATCCAGCGCAATGAGAAGAAAATTGCCAAGAATGCTGGAAAACAAAGCTATGCCACTGCAACGTTAGATGAAACGCGTGAACTGTTTGAAGAAGGCTATGAAATTGCCGATATCGCGACTGAACGTGGTTTGACTCCGGCAACCATCATCAATCATTTGGGACGTTTGCATAAAGAGCAGGGACTGGATATTTCAGTTGCCCATCCGGGTGAGGAAGTGGTGGAGCAGGTTCGCAAGATTTATAAACGCCTGACCAAGCGTCAAAACTCGGAGCATTTTAATGATGACGGTTCTATTAAGCTGCGTCCGATTGTGGAATTGACTACGCCTAAAATGGCTTATGACCAGGTGCGTCTAGCACTACTATTTGTAGAGTAATCATCAAAATGATGTTTAAGAGTTCTTAAGATGCACAGTTTATTCGTATACGGCACGCTTCGTCCGCAGCAACCCAATGCCCATGTGATGGAACGGATTGGGGGAAGCTGGAAAGCCGGTTATATTCGTGGGCATTTGCAGCAGCGCGGTTGGGGTGCTGAGCTGGGCAGTCCGGGTATTCAGCTCAGTGATTCGGGAGAGACTGTTACCGGTTATGTATTCATATCCGAGAATCTCCCTAAATATTGGAATGAGCTGGATGTATTTGAAGGCGATGAATATCAACGTATTCCGGTTAAAGTATATTTGGAAAATGGTCAGATGGTAGAAAGTTTGGTCTATGCTTTGAAAGATTAGACTGGTAGGTGTCATTTATTGAATTTCTGATTTTTATCAGGTCACCGCTTTTAAAGATCATACACTTTTCTTTGCTTGAATTTCGAAAGGTCGAATTAATAAAGTATTCCGTTGATCTGATAGTATCTTGTGAGCAAGCCTGACGTACTGCTTTAGAGATTAGCGCAAGATAATCATCGGGCGATCTGCATATTTCCGGTCATGTAATGTATTTTTGAGAAATTATTGCATACTGGGAATACGCGCTGATGATTTGTACATTTATTGTGTACTAATCAATAACGATAAAATCCCAGCCGCAATTAAAGGACCGACTGGAACACCGCGTAATACTGCTACACCTGCTACTGTGCCTAATAACAGTCCGGCCACTACATCTGGCTGATTGGACATCAGCTTCACTCCACGTCCTCCCAGCCAAGCGACAAAGACCCCAATCGCGATTGCCAGCAAAGACTTCCAGCTCAGGAAAGATTTGAGAATACTTTCCCCTGAAATTTTGCCACTGGCAATTGGTGTCAGAACACCAATGGTCAGAATAATAATGCCGATATTTAAACCGTGCGCCTGTACATAAGGCAATAAACTGCTGAGAGGTGTGATTTTTAAAACAATTAATACCGCTGCAGCAATGGTGACGGCACTATTGTGACTGAAAATACCGCAAGCCAGTAAAACCAAAAGAACAATCAGATTCAAATCAAGTTGCGACATAAGCGGGAGAGAAAGAATGAAAAATAAAGCTATTGTAGAGCTTTTCAACGCATGATACCTAGAAAACAGCGGAAGAGACCAAATTCATGACTGTTTCAGGATAGAATGCACAGGTCTTCACTCGATACAGGTATAAACAGATGCTATTGGAAAAAATGTTGCAGTCACAAGGTTTCGGCTCCCGCAAGCATTGTCAGCAACTGATTAAAAATGGTGCTGTTTCAATTCAAGATGAAGTGGTTGACAATCCTAAATATAACCTGGATTTAAATCATTTAAATTTCGAGGTTTATGGTAAAAGTCATACCTATCGGGAAAAAGTTTATATCGCCTTAAACAAACCACAAGGCTACGAGTGTTCGCATCAGGCGACGCATCATTTTAGTGTGTTTGACCTGTTTGATGACATTTTGCTGAATCGGGGGATTCAGTGTGTAGGCCGTCTGGATCAGGATACCACCGGACTATTATTGCTGACCGATGATGGACAGTTTCTGCAAGCGCTCACCCATCCGAAAAAGCATGTCGCCAAAGTTTATCAGATGCAAACTGCGGATGCCGTCACGGATGAACAGATTCAGCAACTAGAACAAGGTGTTGAATTAAGAAATGAAAAAGGCATTTTTTCAGCTACCGAAGTGACACGATTGGCTGAGAACCGTCTGCAAATGACCATTCATCAAGGTGTTTATCATCAGGTAAAACGCATGCTGGCTGCCGTAGGTAATAAAGTTGAACAGCTACATCGTGCACAGATTGGTGTTTTGGCCTTGCCTGAACTGGCTGAAGGAGAATGGTTGTATTTAAATGCAGAACATATGGCGCAGGCCAAATTCCGCTCAGAATAATAATTTTTTTATTCGCTTGAAATGTGATTAGGGTGTGTTGACACTTTTAGCTTAAAAAAATAGCGAAGTAGTAAAATCAAATCGCCAAACCCAATTTTACTATTCGCTATGCCTCGTACCATGCTGACAGATCAACA
>NZ_JBQGUZ010000038.1:0-14661 GCF_052078135.1 Acinetobacter lwoffii | reverse complement strand
TCGATATGACAAGCTCAAAAGAAATTATCAAAGTTCTGTTGCTTTAGCCTGTATATTTTTATGGCTACCTTTATAGGGTTAATTATGAACAGTAAATGTCAACAGACCCTAGTTAAATCCAGCTGTTGAAAATCCCATAATGTATCCACCTGCCCACCCTATAGAAATTATAATATTCATTTAATTTAATCTTTGAATATTCTCAGAAAACTTCTCTCTAAGAAAGCATCAATCAGACTTTAGGCATTTTATTTAAGGCAATAAAAAACCCCCAATAAAATCCTATTAGGGTTTCTTTTAGAATAATGGAGAAATTAAATAATTAAAGAAATTCTTCCAGCACCGAATTTAAAAAGATATGCCCCTGCTCGGTACATGAAAGCCGATCTTGATCATCGACCATTAATTTTCTATCACGTAAAGAACTCAGTAACTCATTCAAGCGATCCAGACTCAGGCCAGTACGTTCTGCATAGAGCTTGGCTTCCACACCCTGATTTAAACGTAACGCATTCATCATAAATTCAAAAGGTAAGTCAGTATCTTCAATGCGTTTAAACTGCACATGTTCGGCAGGTACTTTGGCTAAGTAGTCCTTAGGTAAACGGGTTTTCTGGAACCGATATACACCATCCGGCTGAGTGACTTTACCATGTGCTCCGGCACCAATTGCCAGATAATCACCAAACTGCCAGTAATTCAGATTATGTGCTGAAGGCAGTTCTTTACGCCAAGCCGAAACTTCATAGTTGATAAAACCCTGCGCTTTTAAGTAGAGCTCACCCTGCTCCTGAATATCTTCCAATACTTCATCGACAGGCAAAATCGGTTGAGTCCGGAAAAATACCGTATTTGGCTCAATCGTTAGCTGATACCAGGAAATATGTGTAGCACCCTGTTCCACGGCCAATTTTAAATCATGCAAAGCCTGATCCAAGGTCTGTTCAGGCAAACCATGCATCAAGTCGACATTAATGCGCTGAAAGCCGGCTTCACGTGCTAACCCAATGGCAGAAATCGCATCTTCATTGCTGTGAATCCGTCCCAAACGCTTGAGATGATCGGTATTAAAACTCTGTACCCCAATCGACAGACGATTAATACCGGCCTGCAAATAACCGGCAAACGGATCATGTTCGACCGTACCGGGATTGGCTTCCAGTGTAATCTCACAGCCTTCGGCAAAGGGAATAACGGCTTTGAGCTGATCAAATAACCATTGATAGCCTGGGGCAGAAATCAGTGACGGCGTCCCCCCACCAATAAAGACACTGTGAATCTGCCGGCCTTGGGCAAAATCGACCTGAGTTTTAAAGTCTTCCACCAGTGCTCGTAAATATTCCTGTTCCAATTCCAGTGATAGCTGACCATCCGGAACCGCATGCGAATTGAAGTCACAATAAGGACATTTGCGCACACACCAAGGCATATGAATATATAAGGACAAAGGGACAGCAGCAGGATTCAATTCAGCCAAAGAACTACTCAAAAACGATTACAAGATATAGCGGAATTTTAACATGACTAGGCGGCAACACTGCTAAAATTAAATTTGATCGTGTGATATGTCTAAAAATTTAAATAGAATTAGTCAGTTAAAATTATGAAAATATCTTCTCAACTTATTATTTTACTTCCTTTGGTTTTTGCAATCGGTGTTTTATTGACACTCCAGACTGCAATTAATACACAACTGAAAGAATATTTATATTCTCCTATTCAAGCTGCATTTTTTTCCTTTTTGATTGGTACAATAGTGCTCGCCGTAATCGTACTTTTTCAGTCCAATCCCAAACCCGGTTTACAGGAATTGATGAGTGTTCCCTGGTATTTATGGCTAGGGGGAATCGTGGGTGTATACGCGATTAGTATGAGCATTTATGCAGCACCCAAACTTGGCTTTCTGGTTCTTAGCGGTCTCATTATTTTTGGTCAGATGGTGATGTCGATGCTGGTCGATCATCTGGGGTTATTGGGTAATGAAAAAATGCCGGTTAACTGGCAACGTCTTTTAGGCGGCGTGGTAATTTTTATTGGTGTGCTTCTCACTTTACAACGCTAAACCTTCTATTTAAGCACATGATCACGATGAGTAATTTTTGTGTCGAATGTTTCACCAGTCACAACCTTTGGTTTTGAATTAAAAAAACTGTTTCATCTGATGCTGCCTATTCTGGTGACCCAATTTTCTCAGGCTGGTCTGGGCCTGATTGATACCATTATGGCCGGTCACCTGTCTGCTACCGATCTTGCCGCGATTGCCGTCGGAGTAGGACTCTGGATTCCGGTGATGCTGCTGTTTAGTGGCATCATGATTGCCACGACGCCTTTGGTTGCCGAAGCTAACGGCGCACGTACACCTGAAAAAATTGCCACCATTGCACGTCAATCGCTTTGGGTTGCTCTGATTCTTGGGGTAATTGCTGGCTTGATTCTACAAGTTTTGCCAGCCCTTTTACCTCTCTTGGGTGTACCGGAAAGCTTGCAGCCTAAAGCCAGTTTATTCCTGCATGCGATTGGTTTTGGTATGCCTGCGGTAACCATGTATGCAGCCTTACGCGGCTACTCAGAAGCGATTGGAAATCCGCGTCCGGTCACTGTAATTAGTTTATTGGCCCTGGTTTTGCTGGTTCCGCTGAACTATATCTTTATGTATGGTATTGGTCCTGTTCCGGCCCTAGGCAGTGCAGGCTGTGGATTTGCCACAGCGATTTTGCAGTGGTTAATGCTCATGACTCTGGCATTGTATATCTTTAAAAACAGAGCCTATCAGCGTACTCAGCCTTTTACTCACTGGGAAAAAATCAACCCGGAATGGGTGAAGCGTATTCTGCAACTGGGTTTTCCGATTGGATTGGCAATTTTCTTTGAGGTCAGTATTTTCAGTACAGCGGCAATTGTGCTGAGTCCTTTGGGTGAGACTATTGTCGCTGCGCATCAGATTGCTATTTCTGTCACTTCACAACTGTTCATGATTCCCATGTCACTGGCGATTGCCCTGACCATTCGGGTCGGCACCTATTATGGCGAACAGAACTGGCAAGCCATGCGTAAAGTGCAATATCTCGGCCTGATCACTGCTACCATTCTGGCGATCCTGACCATGATTCTGCTTTGGGTTTTCCGCAATGAAATCGTAGCACTCTACACCTCAGATATGATCGTGACCCAAATTGCGGTCTATCTGATTCTGTTTGCCATTGCCTATCAGCTGATGGATGCCTGGCAGATCAGTGCGGCAGGTTGTCTGCGCGGCATGCAGGATACCAAGGGGCCGATGTGGATTACCATGCTGGCTTATTGGGTCATCGCCTTCCCGGTCGGGGTATATCTGTCCCGCTTTACCGAGATGGGCGCTGCCGGTGTTTGGGTTGGCCTGATTGTAGGTCTAAGTGTGGCCTGTGTTTTATTGCTGGCACGACTTTATGGCAATAACAGACGTTTAAGCTTAAAGGTGTAAAAATTTAGTGACTTTCAAGCAATCTTAAATATTGGGTAGGTGACATGGATGTTACCGTTGAGCTGTGATACAGGGAAGTATCATCAGATCAACGAAACGGCTTTGTTACTTTTGCCATGGTAAAAGTAAGAATTACCTACGCGACAGCATAAAAATAAAAGATGAGACCATAGCCTTGAGCATTCTAATTTCGATGTAGAAGTTAAGAATTAGCTCTCAAAGCCTCCTTCAATCCTTCTGGAAATTCCGATTCGTCCGCCACATCTTTAATCACTACCTGCCCCACAATCACATCCGTACCATTAAAAGTCATGGTGGGTGAACCATATAACTCATAACCGTCACGTAAGGCACGGGTCACCCGCGCACAAAAATGCACATCATCCTTCCCAGTAAAATATCGATAGACTTTCATTGAATTTTCTTCATTACAGCAATCTGTTTATTCTAAGCTTTTAGCCATAAAACAGCATTCAGAATTAGTACTCAGCCTTATCTAAAACGATGATGGATTCCGGCGTATTTTTAGTTTAGCCAAGGAAATAAAGATAAATCTTTTATCAAATCAAAGATGATGCATTAAACATGGAGAAGCTGAAGGAAATCACAACACAACCTCTACAATTAAATCTAGGCAATTGAACCTTTGTCACCTATGATCAAATACATCCATTCATAGTTGGTTTCAAGGAATCTCGCATGGCAAAAACGGCTAGCACACCCGGTCGTCGCTTTATGAAACTTGCCGGAATGACCGCAAGTATTGCAGGTAAAACCCTCTCCAATTCCATTAAAAATTTAACTGCCGATGACGAGCAGAAAAATACTGCGCGCAGTAAATTATTTCAGGATATTGGTGTGCAGATTGCGGATACCTTGGGGGAAATGAAAGGCGCAGTCATGAAAGTTGGCCAGATCGCCTCGCAATATAAAGATGTTTTCCCGCCCGAAGTCGCCAAAGCCATTGCCAAGTTACAACGTCAGGCACCACCCATGCCATTTAAAGAAATTCAGGCACAGGTAGAAAAAGAACTGGGTAAACCTTTACAGCAACTTTTCCAGCAGTTTGATGAGCAGCCATTTGCCGCGGCCTCGATTGGTCAGGTACATAAAGCCACTCTGCCGAATGGCCAGCAAGTTGTGGTCAAGGTGCAATATCCTGGTGTGGATGAAGCCTGCGAAAGCGACCTGAAACAGGTGCGTCTGGCACTGCGCATGATGGGCGTATTAAAGATTGATCGTAAACTTCAAGATCAGCTTTTTAAAGAAATTCAGCACAGTCTGGACAATGAGCTAAACTATGAAATTGAAGCCCAGAATCTGGAAATCGCCCGTGCCTTCCATGAATCTCTGGACAATAAAATTGTGATTCCGAAAGTGTTTCATGAGTATTCATCGCGGCATATTTTGACCTTAAGCCAGGAACTTGGTGAAAGTATCGAAACTGCCAGCACCTGGCCACTAGAAACCCGAAATGCTTTGGGACGTCGTCTGTTCCGCGCCATTGGCCAAGAAATTTTTTATCTGAAACGCTTTCACTGTGATCCACATCCAGGCAACTTTGCCTTCCGTGAAGATGGCTCTGTGATTGTTTATGATTATGGTGGTGTCAAAACCTTATCGACTGAAGTAATTGGACATTTTAGGGAACTGATCCATGCTGCACGCGAGAAGAATATTCCCGTGATCGAGCAACAGCTGGATGCGCTGCATTCCTTGACTGAAACTGGAAAATTCCCGAAAGAATTATATGAACAATGGCTGGAAGTGCTCATGCGTCCTCTGGTCACTCACTATGATTTTGCCGAAAACTCAGCGCATCATGATGGGATGGAGCTACTGAAACCTTCGTTGAAATATTGGGATGTATTTAAGCCCTCTCCTGATACCTTGATGGTGAACCGGACAATTTCAGGACAATACTGGAACCTGATTCATCTCAAAGTACATGATGATTTAAGTGATGTATTTGAGGAACTGGTACCGAGTCGAAGCTAAGTTGAGACGATCGGCTTACACGCTGTAACCCTAGATTACTTGAAATATCAAATGTTACATTATAACATTTAATCAAGAATCATGAGGAAGTTAGATATGCGTTCAGATATCCATCCTGATTATCGTGAAGTGTTATTCCATGATACCAATGCCGATGCCTATTTCGTGATTGGCAGCACGATGAACTCGAGCCAAACCAAAGAATATCACGGTAAAATATACCCTTACGTGACACTAGATATTTCGAGTGCATCCCATCCTTTCTATACAGGTGAGCAACGTCAAACCAGTAATGAAGGTCGTGTGGCAAGCTTCAACAAACGTTTTGGCCGCTTTAAACGTGGTTAAAAACGAAAACCCTCGATTATCTTAAAGTTTAAATCGTGGTTTATGTCAGGAAATGACCTCCAATTTCCTGACTTTTTTATGCACTTATTTTAACTCTGTGCCAATATGATTGAAGTTAAATAAAAGCCCAGCGCCAGAACAATAATGCCGACAATTAAGCTGGATAATGCATATAACAGCGCTAGGCCCATAGCGCCTTGTTTCAATAACACAAAGCTTTCCAGGCCAAAACTGGAAAATGTGGTAAAACCACCAAGAATCCCCACCATTAAAAACAGACGAGCTTCTTGTTGGAGTACTGGATATTTCTGGCTACAGGCAAAAAAAATTCCAGCACATAAACAACCTAAAATATTGATCCACCAGGTGGGCCAAGGAAATTGCATTTGTGGTTTGAACAGCCAAAGTCCTGCTGCATAACGCAGACTGGCACCGATTGCCCCACCCATTGCCACCCAAAGCCAGCCCATATTTTTTCCTGTTCTATTTATTGATCAAGTTTATTTTATCCAAAGTTTCATATTCAGCATGGATAAATTTCACTGTTATCTTGAACCGAAAATCAATGAAATACCATGGAACTTCGCAAGAAAATTGCTATATTTATTGCATCGAATTTTCATGAATAGCACAGGAAAAACAGCATGGCACAGGATTTATTGGCTCAGTTGGCAGCAGGCGAAGCAAAATTTGCAGATGTGATTACTTATATCGAATCGCGTTATACGCATACACCGACTGCATTTAAAAATGGCCAGCAGAATAATGCGGCCACAGAAAACCAGGGCAGCGCCAAAGTCTTTTCTTTTGCACAATTAAATGGTCTGGATCAGGCACAGACCTTAAGCCTGTTTGCTGAGCATTATGCTTCTGTACTGGCGACGCCAGAGGCGACTGATCATCAGAATATCCGCCAGTTTATGCTCAATGGCTGGGATGGAATTACCTTTGAAGGTCAGGCTTTAACTGCGAATTAAGTACTAAGCAGATAAAAAAACCGCTCATCAGAGCGGTTTTTTATGAGACTCGGAAACATGCATGAAGCTGGCTTTAGCTCTTACCGACTTTTTCAATCCACTTAATGGAACTGACGCGGAAAACTTCACAGGCACCATCACCCGTATCGGTCGGCGTTAAAGACGATTTCCAGACCAGATCTTTGTCACGCACTTCAACCAGCTCCCCTTGCATACGCACCAGATCGCCACGTTTTACCTTTTTAATTGCCTTGGCAATTTCAGGATTGGCAGGAATGATATGCATATTGGACACCATCTGCTTGGCTTGTTCTACCGGCACTGGCACCCGATCCATTTTCCAGTTCAGATAACGGTCATATTGATTTACGGTGATATGTCGGGCAATTTCAGGTTCAGCAAACAGCCCCCAACTGACGGCATAATCAATCGGAGAGAATTTGGCTTGCGGGTCAGAACTATAAACCTTGGAACCCAGAATACGGAAATCGCCTTTAAAGGGCTGCAAGACCGAAATTGACTGGCCTTTAACGACGGGAGGCAAGCCTTTGGCAATATTGTTGTCGACCGAGCTATAGCCCGAAATAGGCAGCAACAGGCTGGCCAGCAAAGCATAATGTTTAAAGTATTTGAGCATAATTTTTAATCTAATCCTAATCAAGTTGATCAAACGTTTTAAGGATATCTTCCTTGATCTTACGGATTTTTTAATGAATAAACAGTTGAACTTGGTAACAAACTGCACGTATTTAGTCAGCTCGATATATGCCTGTCATTTTATTTTTCAGTTAAGCTAGAACGTATTTCCATCAAATTAAAATAACTCAAATGCTGTATAAACTTTATCAACAACATATCTTTCCGCATCTGCTGAATCAAGTGATGCAAACGCCATCCTTGATGGACTTGCGTCGTGAACTACTTTTGGATATTTCCGGTGAAGTACTGGAAATTGGTTTTGGTACCGGCCTGAATCTGCCTTTTTATCAATCGGTTGATAAGGTCTATGCGCTAGAACCAAATCCGGCGATCTTCAAACTGGCAGAAGCGCGAATTCAACAGACCGCTTTTCAGGTCGAGCATATTCAGGCCAGCGCAGAAGCGTTGCCTTTTGCTGAAAATAGTGTGGAAAATATTGTGTCTACCTGGACGCTTTGTAGTATTGCAGAGCTGGAACAGAGCCTACAGGAAATTTACCGTGTGCTACAACCGGGTGGGACTTTACATGTGGTCGAACATGTCCTGAATCGGCAAAATTTAAATATTCAGCGTCTGCAACATTTACTTACTCCCATTCAAAAGAAAGTCGCAGATGGCTGTCATCTGAATCGGGATATTGAAACCGCCTTGCTGGAAACCGGTTTTGAAATAGAAACTTTAAGTTATGTAGATGCTGAAGGTATTCCAAAGATTGGCCAACGCATGTTGTTAGCCCGGTTTCTTAAACCATAGAGCTAATTCACTACTCTCTTGTATTTAGTGCTGCTGGACGTGGGTTACTTGCAGCAACTGACAATGAGCACGATATTCAGAGCCCGTCCCGACCCGGAATTCTTGTCCAGTCGTGCCTGAATGAACTGTTACCAGATCACCCGTGAGCGTGATTTTCTGCTCCGATTTTAACCGGCGAATCTGATCGGCAATTTTTTCAGTGGCAGCAATCAGACTGAAATGCTGCACATGCGTATTGACGAAGTCACGATCCACTTTGCTAATTTGTCCTTCAATCTGATAACAGCGCTTTGCTTCATCAAACTCCAATGTTGCCTGCATGGCCGGCAGCGGTTGAGTCAGCAACAACACATCAATATTGCTCAGATAGGCCAGATCATTAAAATGCCCCACCACAGGGCTGGCCTGATGCAGCACCCGACGATCAGGTTTTACGAAACGGTGATCATGCACAATATAAGTCGCTGATATACGCTTGACCGGTTCTACTTTAAAGTTTTTAAGTACACCCTTTTCTTGCAGATGTGGAATGGCACGAAAAAACTCATTCCAGACCCAGAGTCCAAGCATAAACAGCAGCGCAGTGATCAGTAATTTTTGCATAATTTTTATTCTTCACTGGATTTTGGTTAATCCTGAAAATCAATCCGAATGGTTTCAAAACGTACCCGTCCTTCCTGAACCGCACGGGCAATAGCTTGCTGGCCTTTGGTTAGACGTGCTCCGCCACTTTTAATGTCAATCAAGACCACTTCAATATCTTCAGCATCGCCTTCGCCATCACGAAAATCGGTATAACCATCAAAGACCACATAATCGACTGGATCGCCCAGAAACTTGGCGTCACTCGGCAGATATTGAAATTCCGGCATGATCGGCGCGAGCTGTTCCGCCATTTTGCCTTTGAGAACGGCACGGCTGGTATTCACGCTGCGTTTTTGCGCGGCAATGAGAGACTGCTGATGCTCCAGTTCCAGCTCGGCAATATATTGCTCATATTCGGCCTTGATCCGTCCATTACGCGTTTGACTTAAAATAATAGTGGTCAATACCACCCCGATACATGCGCCAATCAGCATGGCCATCCATATGGACATTCAATCTTCCTAATTTGCCTGATTTTTATAGCATCGCATTCGACTGAAGTTGAGGACTTCGGCCATTTGCATACTTGAAAAGAATGATATGCTAGGCCGGAACAGAATAAAATCACCTTGAGTCATGAAAACAATTTTAGTTGCGAATCAGAAAGGCGGTTGTGGCAAAACCATGACAGCCATTAGTTTGGCGTCAGCACTCGCACAAAAGGGTTATAAGGTGGCATTGGCCGATGCCGACAACCAGAAATCAACATTGCAATGGCTCAAGCATCGTCCGGCACAGGCAGCGCAGATCCAAAGTCTGGACTGGCGCAATAGCAAGTCCATTGGTGATGCGCCGAAACAGATCGAATACCTGATTATTGATGCACCAGGTGCTTTGACCGATGATCATGCCGAACAGCTGATCAGTGAAGCACATGCGATTATCATCCCGATCCAGCCTTCTTTTTTTGATATCGATTCGACCCGCCGTTTTCTCAAACATTTGCAGGACATCAAACGCATCCGTAAGGGCAAGGTTGAAATTTTACTTTTGGCCAACCGTACCAAAGCAAATGCAGCCAGCAATCAGGACATACAGCAATTTTTTGACAAGATCGACCAGCAGCCAGTGGCCTGGATTTCGGAACGTGCTCCTTATAGCCGACTGGCTATGGAAGGCCTGTCAGTGTTTGATAAACCTCAGAAAATCTACCGTGAGCTGCAGGCGCAATGGCAACCGGTACTGAATGCCATTATTGATGATCCGAGTCAGTGGTTTTGAGTCAATCGTCTGAATCGCGGTGTAGCTTTGGGAAAATAATCTCGCTACTTGGCTAGCTATCATTTTCGATCGCTTTTTTTTCAGTTAATATGCCTGAACACGACCTAAAAAATGAGTCATTAAATTCAGTGCAACAGTACGCGCCTACATTACAAAAAGTCTTATTATTTGGATTGTTCTTTATCCTGATTTTTTTGAGTTTTCATATACTCAAGTATTTCATCATTCCTGTAGTTTGGGCAGCCATTATTGCCTATATGACTTGGCCGCTGTATCAGTCGGTATTACGCCTGTGCGGCAATCGACCGACACTAAGCGCAACCGTAATGATCTTGGCCGTGATTCTGGTCTTTGGGCTGCCGTTTATTTTCGCCATTTTCATGTTGCAGCACGAAGGTCGTAACCTGTATTTTGAATTGCAGCGACAGGTTTTTTCCGGTCACCTGAATGTCCCTGATTTTATTCGCGGGCTTCCGATTGTCGGCAAGGAAATTACCCGAACCTTAAATGAAATTAACACTGATCCGCAGAGTATTGCACTGTCGGTATCGACCTGGATTCAGGGTCATCTGAATTACGGTAAAGTGGTATTGAATGAAGTGAGCAAAAACATCTTTAAATTATGTTTTGCGGTACTTTCGCTATTTTTCTTCTACCGTGATGGTCAGACCATTTTAAATCAGGTGCGTAAAGCCTTTGAAATGGTGGTCGGTCCACGTGTACATCATTATTTTTCTACCATCTCTGCGACTACACGTGCCGTAGTATATGGGGTTGGTTTGACTGCGATTGCACAGTCCTTATTGGCAGGTCTGAGCTATTTTGTTGCAGGTGTGCCGAATCCGATGGTTTTAACCATTGTGACCTTTATTTTTGCCCTGATTCCCTTTGGTCCGCCCCTCGCCTATAGTGCGGTGGCGCTATGGCTGTTTTCACAAGGACAAACCATTGAGGCTATCGGGGTCATGGTGTGGGGTGTCTGTATTGTCAGTACTGCCGATAACGTGATTCGTCCACTGGTAATTTCTGGTGCAACCCAGATTCCATTCCTGCTGATCATGTTTGGAGTCTTGGGTGGTATTGCCAGTTTTGGTCTGGTCGGAGTGTTTATTGGCCCGGTGATTCTGGCTGTGCTGCTTGCAATCTGGCGTGAATGGTTACATGAAAGTAATCTGAATGAACCTTTAATGATGCCTAAAGCCACCATGGCACATGAGATTGATCCGGAAACACAAGACACACCGCCCAAGGCACCTTAAAGCATAGATAGAATCGACTTAAACAAAACAAAACATTTAAGTACTGATTCTATATAGAGCTTCTGATCTTGCTCTGTTTAAATGAATCCACAAAACAGAATAAAGATCAGGATGCCAAAATCATGTCTTCATTGTTTAAAATTACGACACTTTGCGCGTTAAGCGCCGCACTTTTTACCGGTTGTGCCTCAACCTCTCCATCAAATGAAGTGGTCAGAGCAGTGACTGTGAATGCAGTAACTGCTCAAGGCGTGGGCCAAGAGATTGGGACCGTCTTACTTAGTGACAGCCCAGCCGGTCTGGTTATTCGTACCAACCTGAAACAACTTCCTGCGGGTGAGCGCGGTTTCCATATTCATGAAAATGGTTCATGTGCGCCTGCCATGAAAGACGGCAAGATGGGCGCAGCACTGGCTGCAGGTAGCCATTACAATCCAAATCAGGCACCGCATCACGGTACACCAGTGACAGGTCACTTAGGTGATTTACCCGCATTGAAAGTCAATACAGATGGAACTGCACGTGTGACCCTGCTTGCGCCACGTCTGAAATTGGCTGATGTTCAGGGTCGTGCGATTATGGTTCATGCCGGTGGCGATAACTATTCCGACAACCCATTACCCTTGGGCGGCGGCGGTGAACGTATTGCCTGTGGTGTGATCTAAACACCTTCATGCCAATGACTCAATAGAAAAACGGGCACTATGCCCGTTTTTTATAGACATTTCCTTTATTTTGGCGTCTAAATTGCATTCAGAACTTTGCGTTTTTACTTCCCGGATCCTGTCCTTGTGAATGCTGCCCGACCTGCGACTGCTACTTTTGTTAAAATTATAAAACCTGTCCTGCTGCCCTTTCAGTCTAGTGCGCTGATGACTTATTGCCTGCAGATCCTGCTGGTGTTTTTAGGTACTACTTTCGGTCTGAAATTTCTGGGTTATGAGTTCTTGATCGTTCCAGTAACTTTAGGGGCAATTGCCACGGCACTGACTGATTTTGATGACCGGCTAAGCCTGCGTTTGCGCAACCTGTTACTGGTCATCATTCTGTTTTTTAGTGTCAGCAGCATTCTGGAATTTCTTGCTCCGCATAAATTCTGGTTTGCACTGTGGCTATCCCTGTCGAGTGCGCTGTTTATTCTAATGGGTGCCTTAGGCCAACGTTATGCCACAATTTCATTTGGCACCATTTTACTGTCAGTCTATACCATGTTCGGCCTGGGCGAATATCAGCACTGGTATGAACAGCCACTTTATTTTGTCATTGGGGCGCTATGGTACGGCCTGACGTCTATTCTATTTTTTCTGCTGCGTCCTACTTTGCAGGTTCAGGAAAATCTCGCACAAAGCTTGCAGCACATGTCAGATTTACTGCTGAGTAAAGCCAAACTGTTTGATCCGGATCAGCATCCAAATGTTGAAAACCTGCTCTATGAGTTGTCACTTAAAAATACTTTAGTCATTCAGAGTTTTAACCGCAGCAAAGATTCACTATTGACTCGACTCAAAGCTTCGCGTGCCAATGGCAACACCATTTACTGGCTGAATCTGTATTTTCTGATGCAGGATATTCATGAACAGGCCACAGCGAATTATCTGCATTATGAACAGATCGAACAGCATTTTAGCCGCACTGACCTGATTTTCCGGATTCAGAAAAATATCCGTCTGCAAGCCCTTGCCTGTCAACATTTGGCAGAATGTGTATTGCGCAATGAAAAATTTTATCTGTCTGCAGATGATGAACAGGCATTAAAACATTTACAGGAATCGATGCAGGACTGGATTGCCCAACACCCACAGAATATTGAAGTTAAAAATTTACAGCTTATTCTGGCCAATCTGCTGAGTGTACATGAGCAGTTACAACACCTGCATGATCAACAGGCACTGTATAAGCCACGCTATCAGCAGCATTTTGATGACCTGAGCCTGTTTGATGATGATATTCGCGATAGCACAGATCTCTGGCTGAAACTCAAACCGCACTTGAGTCCGCAATCGGCACTCTTTCGGCATGCGGTGCGGATTGCCATTGTGTTTCTAGTCGGCTATGCCATTTCATTATTGCCCTTTGCGAAAAATGGCTACTGGATTTTACTGACCAGCCTGTTTGTCTGTCAGATCAGTTATTTTGCCACCCAAAGCCGGCTCAAATTGCGGACGCTCGGAACATTATTGGGGGTCATGCTGGGCGTTCCCATTCTGTATTTTGTGCCAAGTGTCGAAGGTCAGTTATTGCTAACAGTAATTTTTGGTGTCGGTTTTTTCTATCTACGTTCCAAAAAATATGCCATGGCCACTCTCATGGCGACCTTGATGGTACTCCTGATTTTTAACCTGAAAGGTGCCGGTTATGCCATTATTTTACCGCGTATTATTGATACCCTTATAGGCTGTCTGATTGCATGGATGGCAGTAAGCTGGATCTGGCCTGACTGGAATTTTCGTAATATTTCCAGCAATATTAAGAAATCATCGCTTGCTACGCTGGACTATTTTGCTGCAGTGGTCGAACAATATCGAAACGGTAAAGATAACAGTATTGCTTACCGGACTGCACGGCGTCTGGCCCACAATGCACAGATTGATTTATCCAGCATGATTTCAAGCCTGAGTACCGAACCGAATCCAGATCCGCAACTGGTTAAAAGTGCCTTTCGCTATCTGGTCTATAGCCACAGCCAGCTCAGTTATATTGCAGCATTGGGGAGTCACCGTGAGCAGGTTAGTGATACACAAATTCTGGATTTAATGCGCTGGTGTCAGCAAACCTTAACTGGGGTATTGCTGCAACAACAGCCTTTAAATACCTACGGCATTGATCATAAACTGGCAGAAATTCAACGCTTAAGTACCCAGGAAAACCAGTCAGCACATCTGCTTTTGGTGCTGAAACAGATCAGTTTATTGCTGGAAACCTTACCGGAATTACTAAAATTACGTCATGAATTATTAGGTGCCGAGATTAAATAACCAACTGCTTCACTTGGTTGTAACTTATTAAAAATATTGAATATATCTTTATTATTAAGATTCAATATTCAGGTGATATTCGGTACACTCAAAACTAATTCGGTTAAATCAATATGTATTATGAACATCAAAACTTTGCGTCTGGTCGGTTTGCTTGAAGGGATTTCATTCCTGCTGCTGTTATTTATCGCGATGCCAGTGAAATATATGATGGATCTCTGTACACGACAAAAATAGATAACTCATTGAAATAATGTCACAATAATTGTTTTCTAACGACGAATACTATGACACATCTCAATGAGTTATATCTTATCTTAAACAAA